>CAZLBQ010000700.1:0-2883 GCA_964557745.1 uncultured Anaerolineales bacterium | reverse complement strand
GTTGCACGCTTTCGGTGGGCAACGTCGGCAGAACGGCGCGGCAGTCGCCCCGGTAAAGAGTAACGCTCATAGCTCACCCCCTAGCCCAGCGTGAAACTCAATACATTCCTCGCACAACCAGCCGCGGCGCGTCTCGCGGATCGCGGGGCGGTCGCACTCCGAACAGCGCGGCCGCGCCTCTGTCGGTTGCAACGGGGGCATTGGTGGCAACGGTTGCAACGAATCTGGTATAACGCTCTCGTGAGTCATATTTCTATTGCTCATACCGGAATCGTCGTCACTCGTTGCAACCAGGCCATTCGTTGCAACCTTAGGCAGTAGCGACGGCTGGGCGGGTGGCTCCGTCGCCAGTAGCCCAAACCCATGCCAAACCGTCCCGGCCTTGGTGCGTTGGTCAGCGAATCCCCGATCACGTAGCATCCCGGCGAACGTGTTCTTACTCAGCTTTTCCTCGCCCACAAAAGCCATAAATGACTTACGGGCCTCCTCACTCCTGGCCGTCGCGTCGGGGGCGACGTGGCAGCACTCAGCTAGCCACGCGGCCAGGTCATCGGAGTCGGCGCGGTAAGCGGCGGTTGCCTGTTTCACCTCGGCGGGTGCTTCTAGCCCGTCGCGTTGCCAGGCCAGGCAGCCAGCGACAGCCCAGGCGAGGATACCGGTCAACTCAGCCAGCAGCTTTTCAGGCAGCTTCTTGTCTTGCTCCGCTTCGGGGATGCTCACAGCGAACGGCACCAGGCGGATACGACGCCAGATCGCCTTATTGGTGTCCTTGATAACGGGGCGGTGATTCGTGGCAAGCCATAGCTTGAACTCAGGCTTGAACTCGAAGAACTCAGCGCGCATAAAGCGGGCGGTGATCGTGTCGCCGCCGGTCATGTCCTTGACCAAGGACACGGCCAGGCGGCGACCTTGCTCAGCTTCCGATGCGAACACAAAGCGGGCGCCTTTCAGCCGCGCTAGGTCGTTGGGGATGTTCCCATCCCGGCGGACCATAAGCGTTTCTGTCGGCGTGCGGCTGGCATAGTCACCTAGCAGGACCTGGACAGTCTCTAAAAGCGTCGTCTTGCCGTTGTCGCCCTGGCCATAGGCAATCACGAAAAAGCGTTCTCGGATGCTCCCCGTCAGGCTGTACCCTATGGCCCGCTGTAGGAACGTGACCAGCTCGGGCTTGTTGTCCATGATGCGCGTCAGGAAGGCGGCCCACGTCGGTGCGGCGGCGTTGGGGTGGTATTCGACGGGGCAGAGTTTGGTGAGCAAGTCGGCGCGGTTGTGCGGGCGGAGCTGGCCGGTTCGCAGGTCAAGTGTACCGTTGGCGACATTCAGCAGCCAGGGGTCAGCGTCTAGATCGTCGGGGGCGACGGCGATGCCAGGTTCTGATGCGGCCTGCTTGATCATGGCCTCGAGCTTCCCCCGGCTCTCAGATTTACCAGCCCAGCCAGCCAGGGCGCGGCGTTGGGCCTTGCTCGCCTCGTCATCCCCAACAACAGCGGCGGCCTCAGAGTAGATCGCCCGAATCGTGGTCTTAGCCCGGCGTTCCACTTCGGCAGTGTCATCGACAGCCCAGCGGCGGCCGTCCCAAACGAGCCACTTGCCCCACGTATGGCAATAGCGGAGATCGCGGCCATACCGGGCCACGAGTCGTTCCCCGTTGCCCTGGTCGGTCGTGTTGAATGTCGGCGACGGCGCGGCCTGGGCGGGCGGGTCGTTGACAGGTGCCGACGGCGCGCCCTGAGTGTTTACCTGGGCGGGTGACTCGCCCCGGTCTGGCTCATACAAGGCGCGCAGATCGCGCCACGTCTTGCCGGTGCAGCCGTCGTGCTGGCAACGGAAGTAGGCGGCCCCGCTGGGCCACTCGATTAGAACGGCGCTGCGGTCAGTGTGAGCGGCGTTGAATGGGCAGGCGCGAAAAACCCACTTCTTAGCTTTACCCTGGTAGGGCACGGGGTCAAACACGTCTAGGCGGTGATCGCTCACCCAGCGCGTCAGGTCCCACGCCTGGCCGGGTGCCCCTGGGCGAGGCGTTGGCGCGGGGGGCGCTTTGGGGCGCATGTCGGCGAGGGCTTGCAGCAGCTCGGTGGATACCGTCTCGATAGTGGCAGGCACGTCTAGCAGCCGACTCAGTCGGTGCGGGCGTGCGGGCGTGTTGTCGCCTTTCCTCGCCCAGGTGCCGTAGAGTTTCCAGATCCGGGCCGCGTTGTAAACCGTCGCGTCAACCTTCCCGCGCTCATCACTGAATTGGAAATCCAGCGACTCGAGTACGGCCTGCAGCAGGGCGGTGCTGTCGGCGTCGTTGGGCAGATCAACGGCATACAGCAGGTGCCCGCCGTTGCCACTGTCGGCGGAGACCGGCGCGGGCCAGCCTCTGGCCGTCAACCACTCGCGTATCTCTTGTGCCCTGGCCAGGGCCGCGGCGTGCTCAGCCTCGCTAGCAGAGATACCGGTGGGCCGCTTGGGGTCGTAATCGACCAGCAGCCAGCGGCGGCCCGTAATGTCGGTGTCAGAGGTCAACGGGTCATGCTGGCCGACGTTCCGAACGCGGTTCGCAGCGCGGGACAGCAGATCGGGCAAGATGGGGTTGACCACGACGTAGACGCCAGAAGCGGAGCGGGTGAGCTGGGCCGCGGCCTGGGTCAGGGCGTTGGCCTGGTCAAAGTAGCCCGAGACGGTGTGAGGCTTGCGCCAGTCGGGAGTCGACGCGTTCAAGGCGCGCAACTCTGTCACCTGGCCAGGGTAAAACAGCACGGCCAGGGCGCGGGTGATTTCGGCCATGTCGCCTTGTGTATCAGCCACGGCGCGCCCCCTTGCCCCTCATCAGGGCGTCAATCAGGGCGGCGGCCTCTGCCCTCGTGTTGACTGTCGGCGCGCCTGTCCAGCCCAGTCGAC
>CAZLBQ010000699.1:0-2889 GCA_964557745.1 uncultured Anaerolineales bacterium | reverse complement strand
AGGGTGCGGCTCGGGGCGGCAGAGGAGGCGGGCGATGGGGAAGGAGCAGATGCCTCCTCGTCCGCAGGCTCAATCACGGTCTCGTCGATCTGATCCATACGTACTTCTCCTTCATCCTTGATGGACGGAAAGGTCGCCTTGGTCCAGCGGCAAGGCTATGCTTCCTGGAGGGCGGTCGGAGTCCGCTTCAGCAGCTTCGGGTCGTGGAGGGGCATGACCACCCAGATGTCCTCGGTGGCCCTCTCATCGATCCCCTGGATGACTACCGGCGTCTGCGGGCTGACCCAGCGTAGTTCCACCTCGGGCGCGCTCACCGCCTCCAGCAGGTCGGTCAGCAGCCGCGTGTTGAGGGCCACGCCTTGAGCCTCCCCCTCCACCGTCGCAGGCAGTGCGCTCCGCGCCTCGCCGGTCTCATCGCCCCGCGCCCGCAGCACCACGCCCTCGCCCTCGACCATCAGGACCACGGGCTTCGCATCGCCCTGCGCCCCAAACAGGCTGGCCACCTTCACCGCCTGCCGCAACGCTCGCGTCTCGACGACGACCCGCGTCTGCCAGGTCGAGGGGATGATGCGGGCGATGTTGGGGAAGCGACCATCCACCAGGCGGGTGAAGAGGCGGGTGGGGCCGACGGTCAGGGTCAGGCCGTTGGCCTCCCCTGTCAGCGCCAGGCGCGCGGTTGTGGCTTCGCCGAGCAGACGATCGAACTCCGCTACCGCCCGCTCGGGAACCAGCAGGCTGCGCTCGCTACCTGTGGCTTCGTGGAGGAGCGCTCGCGCCAGGCGGAAGCCATCGGCGGCGGCCAGGGTCAGACCGTGGGGACCGAAGTCGAACAGGACGGCGCTGAGGACGGGGCGGCTGCTGTCGTGGGCGGTGGCGAAGGCGACCCGCGCCACGGCCTGCTGGAGCTTCCTGGCGTCCAGGTCGAAGGCCCAGTCGTCGCGGGGCTCGGGCAGGACCGGGAACTCGTCGGCGGGCAAGGCGCCGATGTGAGCCGAGGTGGCGCCGCAGCTGACGTGGACGCGAGAGCACGCCGTGTCGAGGCTGAGGCGCACGGGGTGGGCGGGCAGATGCGCAACGTACTCACTCAGCAGGCGAGCAGGCAGGGCCAGGCGACCGAGCGTCACCACCTCGGCGGGGAGGGTGGTCGTCACCCCCAGATCGCCGTCGGTGGCCGTCAGGGTCAGGCCCGTGTCCGAGGCGTCGAGCAGGACGCCCTGGAGGATGGGCAGGGTCGAGCGGCTGGAGGCGATGCGCCCCACCCACCGCAGGCTGCGAGCCAAGCTCGCCTGATCGATGGTCAAGTCCATTGTCGAGCCTCCTATCTACCTCATCGCCCCGTCTTGATGAAGTCGAGGGGGTGTTCGATCACCCGCTGGTTGCGGCTCCCGCGCCACTCGCCTGCACCATCGGCGAGCCGTGCGACGAACGGGCCGTCGATGAGAATGTCCGTGAGGCTCAGCACTTGCCGTATCTCGGGCTCGGGCCGCCGCATCAATGCTTCCAAGGTGTAGCCCGTGTAGACGACGATGTGGAGGCCACGCGCCTTGAGACCCCGGAGGAGGGTTAGCAGCCCCTTCGGCTGTAGAAATGGCTCCCCCCCACTGACGGCCACGCCGTCGCGCGGCTCACCCGCTGGGTCCAACAGCCCTGCTACGACGTCGTCCACACTGAGCAAGACCCCGCCGTCTGGACTATGGGTCTGGGGGACAAAGCATCCGATGCAGGCATGCTTGCAGTGCTGGAATTGACAAACGCTGCGTCGCCCAGGACCGTCGACGACGGAGCCGTGATAGAGGCTCGCCACCCGCAACACAGGCCCATGCGCTTGTGACGCAATGGGCAGCGGCACACTCGTTAGCGGGCGCGCGCAGTTGAGACTATGACCCGGCGGGAGGAGGTCGTCGACCAGCGTTCGTGCTTCTTCCGCGGCCAGTCCTTCCACCACCAGGTTGCCCGTCACCGGGTCTACAATCCAGGTCAGTTCCCTCATGACCGCCCCCTCGGCTTGACTTTGGGCTGGACCTTGACGCGCGCGTAGTACTCGCTCGTCTTCTGCTCGCGGGTCGGCTGGCCCATCAGCTCTTCCACCAGCTTCGCCACGTCGTCACACGTCGGCCCCGCGATGCCCTGGATGTGCATCTGGAGCTCGCCCGTCGTCGGGTCGAGGCTGAACTCGATGGTTGGCATGACATCCTCCCTCAGTAGCGGACGCGGATCTTGATGAGGTGGCCCTCGACGACGCGCTGGGCTGTGCCGTGCAGTCGCCGCTTGACCTCCTCGACTACCCGCTCGTGGTAGGCCATGCGCAGCTTGACCAGGAACTGGCCGCCGTGCAGCACCCGCTGGTCGTACTCGCTCACGATGGGGATGAATCCCTGCGGCGTGCGCGCGAAGCCGAGATCGTTGGACGACGAGCCGACGTAGCGGCGACGGACCACAATCTCAGCCGTCTCGACGCGCCGGTCACCTTGATAGCCATAGAGCGCCAGGGTCTCGCCTTCCTCGACCTCGGTGTAGCCCAGGTCGGCCAGGGCGGCTAGCAGCAGCCGTCGGTCCTTGAAGACCACGTCGCCGAACTGCAAATACTTGCTCATAGGGTCTCCTGTGATGGCGGACCAAGGACGAAGGGCGAAGGACCGATCAGAGGCCGTCTGCCAGCTCGCCGTTATCTTCGCGCTCGGCTGCACTCCTTGGTCCTTGGTCCTCGTATATTATGGGTGTAGTGGTCCACCAGGGTGGTGAGAGCGGCTAGGTCCATAGCGGCTCGACCGCGCGACGAAGAGTGCTCCCCACCCTGGCGGGCAGCCTAGAGTCGGAACCGTATCGAGGGGCACGACCCCGTATCACGAGGCTCGACGCCCGCTGCTCTTGGACCCCTGGCCTATCCCA
>CAZLBQ010000698.1:0-2893 GCA_964557745.1 uncultured Anaerolineales bacterium | reverse complement strand
CGCGGGCGCTCGCCAACTCCACCGCCAGGGGCAGGCCGTCCAGCCGCCGACAGATGTCGGCCACGGCCAGGGCGTTCTGAGGGGTGAGGCTGAAGTGTGGGGCAATGAGCCGCGCCCGCTCCACGAATAGGCGGACGGCATCATACTGCAAGAGAATTTGCGAGTCGAGGCTGTCCGGCCGGGCGTCGGCCTCTCGCCCGCCATTTGGGAAGCCCAGGCCGGGCAAGGGGTAGACGGCTTCGCCCATGATGCCGAGCGGCTCGCGGCTAGTGGCCAGGATGCGCAGCTCATCGGCGTGGAGCAACAGATGGTGGGCCAGATCGGCACACGCGGTGCTGAGATGCTCGCAGTTATCCAGAACGATGAGCGCTTGCTTGTCCCGCACCGCGTTGAGGAGCGCCTCCCGCGGCGGCTGGCCCGGCGCCAGGTGCAAGCCGAGCGTTTCCGCCACAAGTTGCGGGATTAGCCCGGCTTCGCGCAACGGCGCCAGGTCCACAAACACGACGCCGTCGGGAAAGCGCTCGCCGACCTGCCTGGCGACCTCAACCGCCAACCGTGTCTTGCCGCTGCCCCCGGCGCCTGTCAGCGTGACGAGCCGCGCCGAGGCCAGCAGCGCTTCGACGGACACTAGATCGCGCTCGCGCCCAATGAAACTCGTCAACTGGACCGGCAACTGTGCAGTAGCCACGTCTACCTGCTCAACCCACAAGATACGAAGTCAACAGTGAGGCCTACGAGGGCTACAGAATAGCAAACCCTCGCACATTAGTCAAAGAGGACAGACCGGGTAACGGTCCGCAAGGGAGCCTCCACGAGCGGCTGTGCTTATCCCGCCTGACGTCCTTGACAACCTCACGCCAAACAGTTACCATTCGCCCCGCCAACCTCTCCGCCGCCCGTGATGCGTAACGACGGCTAACGCGGGAAGCGGTATCCACTGTCAGCAAGGAGCGTGGGTGTCCAGCCAAGAACTACTATCCGTCCCAAGCCGCGCCCGAACGGGCGGCGACCGGGTACTCCCAGTCACCCGCCTTGTCGCCGGCCTCGTCGTCGTCATCCTCATCATCGCGTCTGCCCTGCTCCTTCTCTGGCCGGACAACACGGAGCAGATGTTCGCCTGGACCATTCGCCCGCGCATGACACCGCTGGTCATGGGCGCGGGCTACCTGGGTGGCGCCTACTTCTTTGCCCGCGTGGTCACAGCCCAGAAGTGGCACTGGGTGGCGCTGGGCTTCCTGGGGGTGACAGCTTTCGCCGCCATGCTGGCTATCGCAACCCTGTTGCACTGGGACCGCTTCAACCACGGCCACGTCACCTTCTGGGCCTGGGTGACGGTCTACGCGATCACCCCGTTCCTCGTGCCCGCACTGTGGTACATGAACCGGCCCGCCGACCCCGGCACGCCCGACGCCCAAGATGTCGTATTGTCCAGAACGATACGACTGGGGCTGACCGTCGTGGGCATTGTGACGCTCCTCGTCTCGCTGGCGCTGTTCCTCTTCCCCGACCCCATGCGCGTGTCCTGGCCCTGGATGCTGACGCCGCTGACGACGCGGGTCATGGGCGCCTTCTTCGTGTTGCCTGGCGTGACGGCCTGGCTGTTGGCGCGGGATGGCCGCTGGAGCGCGGGGCGCATCATGGTGCAGAGCGCCGCCATCTCCCTGGCGCTCATGCTGCTGGGCGTGGCCCGAGCCTGGGACAACTTCGACCCAGCTAACCCGCTGACGTGGCTCTATGTTGGGGGGCTGGTCGGGCTGCTCCTGGGGATGGTGGTGTTATACGTGGGGGTGGAGCGGCGGGCGCGCCTGAGTTAGGCCAGATCAACAACAAGCCACGAGCTGCGGACAGGGAGGACCCGTGCCCGACGTCACGCCAGCGGCCAAGCCGCTGTTGCCCGCCATGCGTTGGTGGTTCCTGCTCGATAGTTTCCTCGTCTTCGTGACGGGCCTCCAGCTCTTTCTCCTGACTGAGTTCACCGACCGCTTCTTTGCCTGGACCATCGCCCCTCCCCTGACGGCTGCCTTCCTGGGCGCCTCGTACTGGGCGGCGTTCCCCCTCGTCTTCCTGGCGGCCCGCGAGACGCTTTGGGCGCGGGCGCGGATCGCGGTGTACGGCGTCCTAGCTTTCACGACCCTGACGACCATCGCGACGTTCCTCCATCTCGACCGCTTCCACCTGACGAGTCCGCAGCCGCTGGCCCTGGGCGCGACGTGGGCCTGGCTCATTGTCTACGTCGTCGTGCCGCCGACCATACTCATCCTGATCTGGCGGCAGCAGCAGGCGCCCGGCGGCGATCCGTCACGGGCCGCGCCGCTACCCATCTGGGTGCGCGGCATTCTTGTCGCGCAGAGCGCTCTGCTCATCCTCGCCGGTATCGCGCTCTTTGTGGCGCCGCATCTTGCCCCCACCGTGTGGCCGTGGCCCCTCACGCCCTTGACGAGCCGGGCTGTCGGCGCCTGGCTCATCGGCATCGGCCTCATCGCCGGCCAAGCGGCGTGGGAGAATGACTGGACGAGGCTGCGCGGCATGACCCTGGGCTACATCCTGCTCGGTGTCCTGCATCTGCTAGCCGCCCTCCGCTACGGCGCGACCGTCCAATGGGACAGCCCGACGGCCTGGCTCTACGTGCTGATCCTGGTGAGCTTTCTCGTGGTAGGGGGCTATGGCTGGCTGGTCGGCGTCCGCGCCACGAACCGCATAACGCGCCCCTCCCAAGGGGGCGCGGGGCACTAGCCAGAGTGAGAAGCGCTAGTCATGAATTGACCCCTACCCATTCTATATTCACCGGAGACCCCCATGACCCAACACCTCGAAGGCAAGGTCGCCATCATTACCGGGAGCGGGCGCGGCATCGGCGCGGCGACGGCGCGGCTGTTCGCCCAGCACGGCGCGG
>CAZLBQ010000697.1:0-2894 GCA_964557745.1 uncultured Anaerolineales bacterium | reverse complement strand
CGAGCGAGGAGGGGTATGAGGCGGAGATCGCCGCCCGCCTCCGGTCCTGGCGAACTGGGACGAGTGGCGAAGCAGCATCTCCCCCCATAGACCAGAAGAAAAGGTAGCTACTTGTGCTCCCAGCATCCGAATCTCCAACTTCAGACAGTTCCACATCTATAGCAGGCTCCTTCATCATCGCTAGTCATCAAGGCTACTTTAGCCCTTGGTCATCCCCTGAGCGTCCCCTAGCTGTCCCCTGGGTGTCCCCTGTGTCAATGGCGGGATAGAAATCCCCAAAAACGGCGGACTGAAATTCCCCAGAGCATGTGTTCGGGTCAGGGTCAGCCCTCCTTCGGCGGTTCGTTAAGTTCATGAAAGACACCGGCCTTGCGCTTCTCGCGCAAGCGATAGCTCTGGCCGCGAATGTTGACCGTCGTGGAGACGTGCAACAGGCGATCCAGGATGGCAGCGGCCAGCACCTGGTCGGCGAAGATGTCACCCCACTCGCCGTAGCTTTTGTTGCTGGTCAGAATGATACTGCCCTTGAGGTAGCGCCGACTGACCAACTGAAACAGAAACTGGGCCGCCAGCCGATCCAGTGGAAAGTAGCCCATCTCGTCGAGGATCAGGAGCTTGGGCTTACACAACGCGGCCAGGCGATGGGTCAGTCGATCCTCCTTGGCATCACGGTGCAGCACCTCCAAAAGATCGGCCACCGTCAGGAAGTAGACACTGATGGACTGGGCAATGGCCGCCACGCCGAGCGCGATGGCGAGATGGGTCTTGCCGACGCCGGGCGGCCCCAACAACAAGACATTCTCGCCATGCGCCACGAAGCGCAGCGTGGCTAACTCACGGATTTGCCGCTCCTGGATCGAGGGTTGAACCGTGAAGTCGAACTCATCGAGCGTCTTGAGGAAGGGCAAGTGAGCCAGTTTGGTTTTCATCGCCACATCGCGCTCATGGCGGGCGCTGACTTCGGCTTCCAGCACCCGATCCAGGAAGTCGAGATAGGTCCAGTTGTGTTTGGCGGCATCTTCGGCCAAGCGGTCGAGGCAGTCAGGAATACGCGCCAACTTGAGGCGCCCCAGCGATGCCTGCACCCGCTGGTAGAGCAGATCGGTCATGCGCCCTCCGCCAGGAGTTGGTCGTAGACGCTCAGGGGCCGCTGTTCCACCGTGGGGGCGGCCAGCAGCTGTCCTAGGCTTGGGGGATCGACCCGCACTTGGGTCGCGCCAGCGCGATGCGCGGGCGATGTCGTCGTGGACAGCGACTGGCTGTGGGCCGCGACCACGACCCGCTGCTGGCTGCCCCACGCTAGAGTGTGGCGTGCAATCTCTTCACCCTGAGGCGACACAATCACGACCTCGTCCTGCTCGGTCTGTTTGAGGGTGAGCGTCTGGCACGCAAAGGTCACGGGCACCGAGTAGTAGTTACCGCCGTAGCTGACTAAGCCCTCCCGACTACTGCGCCGTGCCGTGATGAGGCTGGTGTCGTAGGGAGCCTTGCCGACCAGGCTCTGCAAGCCTTCGTTCGGCAGGCGGGCGAACGGCGCTTCGTGGGTGGTGCCATGCCGCCGCCCATTGGCGACCGTGTCGAGCCAGTGGCGGGCCTGAGTATTGAGGTCGGCCAGGTCACGGTAGGTCAGCCCCAGCCAGAAGTTGCCCCGCACGTACTTGACGCCGTTCTCGACCTTGCCCTTGGTCTGCGCACGGTAGGGCTGACAGGCGCGCGGCGTAAAGCCGTAATAGTCGGCCAAGTCCAGGTAACGCGGGTGGAAGCGTACCGTGCCGTCGGCCTCGCGGCCCAGCACGGCCGTCTTGAGATTGTCATGCAGCATCTGCCGTGGCACGCCGCCAAAGTAGTCAAAGGCGTGGACGTGGCAGAGCAGGAAGAGCGCCATGTCCACCGAGACGGTAAACTCAAGGTACATCGTGCGTGACCAGCCCAAGGTCATGACGAAAGCATACAGTCGGTGTTGCCGCCCCTGATGCTGGATGAACCCGAAGTGGCCCCAGTCCACCTGCGCCTGCTGCCCTGGCTCCGTTTCAAAGCGCACTGTGGCCTGGGGTGAGCGGGGCGGTCGCCAGCCTTGCACGAACAGCCGCACCTGGCGTTCTTTGCCCGTGTAGCCTTGCCGCACGATCTCGTCGTAGAGCTTGCGGGCATTGAGCACCCCGGCGGCGATACGCTGCCGCAGATACGCTGCATACGGATCCAGCTTGCGCGCCTTCCTGACCCGTGGCGTGGGTTCAGCCACCAGCGGTGCCTGGATGACACTGCGCACCGTTTTGCGGTCATGGCCGGTGCGCCGCGCAATATCACTGATGGAGACACCTTGACGGTGCAAATCCTTGATCATGAAGCGATCCTCCACCGCGAGCATAGGCGGTACCCTCCTGAGCACGTAGGATGACCACTCCATTGTGCGCCAGGGTGTGCCACCAGGCTAGGGTGGGGAATTTTATCCCGCCACTTTTGAGGATTCTACCACCGCCACTAACAACCCAGAGTGCGATAGCAAGTGAAACCCATTAACGATCATGAAAATCCTCTTGGTAGCATCTCGATATCCCCCTCACCATGGCGGCCTGGAAACCGCAGCCTCAAATTTGGCACGCGGCTTTTGCACTCAGGGACACCAGGTAATAGTAGTAACTAATCGCTATCCACGCAGCTTGCCCCCTCACGAGACAATCGATGCTATACCTATTCGTCGGTTTTTCTTTCTGGTACCGCAGCTGGAGTATCTGCACCGCTTGAGGCTCCACCTCTTTGCCGCGTCGCTCGTCTTGTTTCCTGTCACGCTCGTGAGACTGGCTTGGCTCCTTGTGACCTACCGACCGGACGTGATCAATTTACATTACCTCGGGGAGCCGACGCTGTTCGTATGGCTGCTACATCTCATCTGG
>CAZLBQ010000696.1:0-2896 GCA_964557745.1 uncultured Anaerolineales bacterium | reverse complement strand
CGCGCCTCGCCCTCGACATACGGCGACAGGAGGAGCGTGTTGAAGCCCAGTGCACGAGCCTTGCCCAGCGCCGCCTCCGCCGCCTGACCATTGCTACCGACAATCACGTTTTGGACGCGCTCGAACAGGGGATCGCCCGCCTTGGGCGTGTCCGAGATGTCACCCGCCCGGCCCGCCCGCAGCCGCGTGGCCATCGCGGGCGGCAGGCGGTCCCACAGGCCGTAGCGGTCGACGATCTCGGCGGCCTGGGCGAAGGTGGAGGTATCCGGAACCGTCGGGCCTGACGCGATAACATCCAGCGGGTTGCCGACCACATCACTGAGGATGAGTGAGACGAGCGTGGCGGGGGCGGCCAGCCGCGCCAGTCCGCCCCCTTTGACCTGGTCGAAATGCTTGCGCAGGGTGTTCAACTCGTTGATGGTCGCGCCGCTGCGCAGCAGGGTCTGGGTCATGGCCTGGAAGTCGGCCAGGGTTAGCCCCTCGGCGGGCAGCATCATGAGGGCCGAGCCGCCGCCGGAGATGGCGCACAGCACGAGGTCGCGCTCCGTCGTGCCGCTGAGCAGGCGCGCAATGGCGTCCGTGCCCGCGACACTCGCCGCATCCGGGACGGGGTGGCCCGCACCATGGATGGTGATCCCCGGCACGTCTAGCTCGTAGCCAACCTTGACGTTGACCCAGCCACCCGTCAGGCGGTCGCCCACGATGTCGGCCAGGGCCGCCGCCATGGGCGCGCTGGCCTTCCCCGCGCCTACAACATACACCCGCTCGAACTGGCGCAGGTCGTAGACGCGGTCGCCAATGGTCAGGTCGGACCCTTCACGGCGCACGTGGGCGTGGACCGCCTGGGCCGGATCGACGGCGGCCAGGGCGGCGTGGGCCAGCGCTAACGCCGTCTCACGAGGCTGCATTCCCGTCATCTCCCAGCCCCTCGCCAGACAGGGGAGAGGGTTGCGTGGGCGGGATAGAGCCGTCTCCCGCCGCATCGTCATCCGCCGGCGGCGCTGCGGACACTGTAGTCTGGGGCGCGGTCACCACAGGCTTACCCCGCAGGCCCGCCAGCAGCGCCTCGACCTTGTACTTCGACTCGGCCTCCGCGCGCTGGAGTTGCTGCACGATCTCGTAACGCTGGACCAGGGCCGGGGCGACCTCAGCCATCGTGCTGTCGGGCTGGCTTGTCAGGCGGACGGCCGCGCGGATGAACATCCCCCACAGCAGGCGATCAAAGGCTTCCTTGTTATACCACAGGGTGCCCTGGTAGCGGTTGATCTGCAAGAACTGCTGGATGTCGCGGTCCTTGAGCCAGGCTTCGAGCACCTGATAAGCCTGGCGCCGCGGCGAGCGGTCGGTGTCGAACGACGCCTGGTGCGCCGTGAAGATGCGGACCGCTGCGACGGCCTGGTTCGCGTCAGCCTCGGTCGCGCCGAGTTCCTGGACGGTGGGGCCGAGAATGCGCCCCAGCCGCCACTCGTCGATCCATGTGCGGCTCTGCTGCTCGAAGTCGTCCTCGGTTTGGACCTTGCCCAGGGAGTGGGTGAAGACCCAGCCGAGCAGCCCACCCCAGACACCCGGCTGGTGGTCGAGGCGGCTGTTGAGGTAGGCGACGGCCTCGCGGAGCGTGCCCGCCTCCGGGCCGTCGTCGTCGTCGGCCAGCGCGGGCAGGCGGCCAATAGCCTCGAGTTCGCGGCGAATCTCCGCCGCCAGCGCCGCCGGGTCGCCCGTCCCGCCGGTGAACGCCTTTATCTGCGTGAGCATACGCTCGACGCGCTGCTCGGCATCGTCCAGCGGGTCGAGGGCCGCGACCGGCTCGCCGGCCGGCGTCACGCCTGCCTCGGCCTCGGTGTCGGCTTCGGCCTGCTCGAAGGTCTCATCGGCCACGGGCCGGGTGTCTTCCTCACGCGCGCTTAGCAGCCCGTCGATCTCCTCCGTCACGGCGGCAGCGTGGTCGTCGACACGCCGATCGTCCGGCTCCCGTGTCGGCTCTGGAGCCGAGAGGACGGTGATGAGACGGCGGAACACGTCGGCGTTGACGACATCCGAGTACGGCGCACGGACGGGGACGAGCATCAGCTCGCGCAGCGCCTCCTCGATGCTCGGCACACCCCGCCCGCTGAGACGCTGGGCGAGGCGGGCGTACTGCTTCCATTCGCTGTCGCGCACCTCGCGGAAGTCCATGAAGACCTGGTAGCGGTAGGCTCCTAGCTCGATGTACAGCCCCTTGTCCAGCATCTCGTCATTGGACCGGATGTACTCCAGTCCCGTGATGTGGTCGCGGAAGACGGTGAACAGCCCGCCGCCCCGTTTCACGGCCAGCCCCTCCGCCAGCGTACGGTGGACCATGCGGCGGTCGCTTTCCGGGCCTGACTTATCGAGGAAGGGGGCCGCCGTCTTGATCCAGCCACGAATGTCGGCGTAGCGGTTGTGGTAGACGACCAGGGCGCGCTCGTCACCGACGCGGTTCGAGTAGGCGAAGACGTCCTCGTTGACATAGCCATCGGCCTGCACGAAGTCGTACAGCAGGAACTGGTCGACGCCCGCGAACAGGTAGCGCTGCTGGAGGAGCGGCGCGATCTCGCGCTCGTGGCGGCCAATCAGGTAGGCGTCGGGCGTCTCTTCCCACAGGGCGCGGCGGAATTCCATGCCGTACTTCTCGGTAAAGCCCTCGACCTGGCCGTGGCCGAACATGGGCAGGCCGGGCATCGTCGCCATGACCGTCGCCACGCCAAAGTACTTATCACCGCGCCCGAACTGGTCGACGGCGGTGCGCTCGTCCGGGTTGTTCATGAAGTTGACGTAGCGCTTGAGGATTTCTGGGTCAAACTCCAGTGTGTTCTTGATGAGTTGGCGGTACTCGGCGTTCTTTTCGTCACGCAGCATGTTCATGAACGCGCTGTTGTAG
>CAZLBQ010000695.1:0-2904 GCA_964557745.1 uncultured Anaerolineales bacterium | reverse complement strand
GGAACATGTAGCGGAAGAACAGCGTCAGCAGCAGGGTGCGGATGTGGCTGCCGTCGACGTCGGCGTCGCACATGATGATGATGCGCCCGTAGCGCAGGTTGTCCAGGTTGAAGTCCTCACCAATGCCCGTTCCGATGGCCGTCACCAGGGCGCGCACCTCGTTGTTGGCGAGCATCTTGTCCAGGCGCGCCTTCTCGACGTTGAGAATCTTGCCGCGCAGCGGCAGGATCGCCTGGAACTTGCGGTCGCGGCCCTGCTTGGCCGTACCGCCCGCCGAGTCACCCTCGACGATGTACAGCTCGGCCTTCTCCGGGTCGCGCTCCTGGCAGTCGGCCAGCTTGCCCGGCAGCGGCGAGACTTCCAGGGCGCTCTTGCGGAAGACCAGGTCACGGGCCTGGCGCGCCGCCTCGCGCGCCCGCGCCGACGTCAGCGACTTGTCGACGATGGTCTTGGCCTCGCGCGGGTTCTCCTCCAACCACTGGCTCAGCGCCTCGTTGAGCACCGTCTCGACGATGGTGCGCACCTCGGCGTTGCCCAGCTTGATCTTCGTCTGCGACTCGAACTGCGGGTCGATGAGCTTGACCGACACGACGGCCGTCAGGCCCTCGCGCACGTCCTCGCCGCTGAAGTTGCCCTCGTTCTCTTTGAGGCCGCCCTGCTTGCGCGCCCAGTCGTTGATGGAGCGCGTCAGCGCGGTGCGGAAGCCCGTCAGGTGCGTGCCGCCCTCGGTGGTGTGGATGTTGTTGGCGAAGGCCAGCACGGTCTCGGTGTAGCCGTCGGTGTACTGGAGCGAGACCTCGACGTCAGTGTTGTCGATGTTCTTCTTGACATAAAACGGCGCAGTAATGGGCGTGCGGTTCAGGTTCAGGTAGTGGACAAACGACTTGAGGCCGCCCTGGAAGTAGAAGGTCATCTCCTGGCCGTCGCCGCGCTCGTCGCGGAAGTGGATGGTCAGCCCCTGGGTCAGGAACGCCATTTGGCGGAAGCGCTCGGCCAGGGTGCTGAACTTGTAGTCCGCCGTCTTGCTGAAGATGGCCGGGTCGCGCATGAACGTCGTGCGTGTGCCGGTCGTGGTGGCCTCGCCGACGACTTCGACATCGGTGACGGGCACGCCGCGCTCGTAGCGCTGGTGGTAGCGCTTGCCGTCGCGCCGCACCTCGACTTCGACCCACTCCGACACGGCGTTGACCGCCGACACGCCGACGCCGTGCAGCCCCGACGCCACCTTGTAGCCGCCGCCGCCGAACTTCCCGCCGGCGTGCAGCTTGGTCATGACGACTTCAAGGGCCGGGCGGCCAATCTTGGGGTGGATGTCGACGGGGATACCGCGCCCGTTGTCCTCGACCGTCACCGCGCCGTCGGCCTGGATGACAATCTCGATGCGGTCGGCAAAGCCGGCCAGCGCCTCGTCCACCGAGTTGTCCACGACCTCGAACACACAGTGGTGGAGGCCCATGGTGGCGGTGTTACCGATATACATGCCAGGGCGACGCCGCACGGCATCCAGCCCTTCGAGCACGTCAATCGACGACGCCGTGTACGTCGTCGCGGCGCCGTTCGTTGTCTCCGTCTTCCCATTCTTGATCTCGTCAACCACACAATCCTCCCGACCGTTGACCGCCGACCGCGGACGACCGACGGCTAATCCCTGACCACTAACCGCCGACCACTGACCACTGACCACTAGCCCCTGCCCACTAAGCTAACCGAACAATTGTACTCCAAATTGACGAAAAAGTCTAATTGCGCGTGGCACCACGCGGGCTGACGCGGCGCGGGAAGCCCTGGACCGCCGAGGTCACGGAACAATGCGGAGCATGCGGAAGCGCCTTGTCTCGCCTAGCCCCTTCCGTGATCGCCGCGGCCTGCCGCGACTTCGACTTTCGTGGTTCCACACCCCTCGCCACTCAGTAGCTTCTGTTACGCCCAGGCGTAACTGCGGAGGAGGCCACGACGTTGATATGTGTATACAATACCCATTGTCCTATTTGAAAGGAGAGGCAGAGGATGCGAGTGAGAATGACAAAACTGTCAATGACGTGTGCTTGGTTGGTCGCTACCCTCGCCCTGGCGCTACTTGGTAGCGCAGCGGTCACCCATGCGCAGGGGGCAGGGCTGCATGAGCAACTGCTGGCGGAAGGTGGCAAGCATCAAGTCATTCAATTCAATCCAGAGGCTGCGTTGCAGAAACGGGTCTTCGCGGATGGGTTTGTGCCCAATTCGGCGGAGTTTAGCCTCCGGTTTGAGGGGGTGGACTACGCGGCGCAGCGCGCTGAGCAGTTGAGCAGCGGTCGGGTGCGGGTGTACTACGTCGCCGCCGGGGATTGGGGCAACGTGCGGTTTGTGGAGCGCGGGAACGCGGGCGGCGGCCTGGGTGAGGCGCTGCTGGCGATGGGTGAGGAGAAACAGGTTCTCCAGTTCAATCCCAATGCGGCGCTGCAGAAAATCATTTTCGCTCAGGGGTTTGTGCCGAACTCGACGGAGTTTGGGGTGCAGCTCGGGGGTGTCGGGTACACGGCGCAACGAGCCGAGAGTCTGGTCAATGGACAGGTGAGGGTCTACTACGTCGCCGGGGCGGACTGGGGGAACGTGCGGAATACGGCGCAAACCGTCCAGGCGCAGGCGCAGCCTGGGGCGCCGCAGCCGCCCGTTCAGCCGCCGGCCAGCGCCGGTGGCGGCGGGAGCTTTCCCCCGAATGGGAGCGCCTGCCCGGCCAACGCGCCTATCAAGGGCAATCGGTCGAGTTCAGGCGAGTGGATCTATCATATGCCGGGTCAGCAGGCGTACAATAAGACGATTCCCGAGGAGTGTTTCGACACGCCAGAGGCGGCCCGCGCCGCCGGGTATCGGCCGGGCCTACACTAAACGGTAGCGCCCGAACATGAGCGGAGGCTGGCACGTGCC
>CAZLBQ010000694.1:0-2905 GCA_964557745.1 uncultured Anaerolineales bacterium | reverse complement strand
TGGCGGCGGCGACCACCGTCGGCAGCGTAGGCCGGTTCGCCGTCGGGCGCGGTGTTCCCTCGCTGACGGCGGCGCGGGACGGGCGGCCGCCCGGGGTCGGCGTCGGCGCGGGCGCGACGGTCGGTCCGCCCGACTGGCAGCCCACTAACATCAGGAGTAGCCACAAGCACATGAGCCGGCGAATCACGGGTCACTCCCCCTCTGGTAGCTTCTTGAGGCTCGCGGCGGCCCGCCGCGCCACCTTCTTGTCAGGGTCGGCGGCCAGCCGCCCCAGCAGGTCGCGCGCCGCGGTGGGGACGGCTTTGGCCCAGGCGCGGCCCAACGTCTCGGCGACGATCCAGCGGCTAAGCGGGTCGGGGTCGGCGGCCCAGGCGGTGAGGTAGCCCAGCAGCCGCTGCGGGTTGGCGGGGTCGGGGTGGCCGAGCGTCGGGTGGCGCACGAGGCCCATCACGCCGAGGCAGAAGGCCACATTATCACGGACGTAGGCGCTGGGGTCGTGGCGCAGCGTCCCCATCAACTCGATGACGGGCGGCGGGTTGGCGCGCCCGTAGCGCATCAGGGCGTTGGTGGGCACGCGGCGGATGTTGGCGTTCTCGTCCCTGGCCCACACCGTCATCAGGCTGAACAGGCGCTCCGGCTGGGCGGGGCCGAAGACGTCGTCGAAGGCGTTGGCAATCGACTCGCGCACCGTCCACGCGTCGTCGGCGGCCAGGCGCCGCCCCAGCCCATCGACAATGTCTGGCTGAACGCGGCCCACCTCGGCCAGCGCCCAGCAGGCGATGCAGCGGGCGTCGGGCAGCGGCGACGAGGCGAGGCGGGTGAGGCGAAGCGTCAGGGCATCCGGGTCGCCCGCCAGGAGCGCCGCGCCGAACGCGCTGCCGGCGGCGGCGTGGACGGTGATCCAGTAGACGTGGCCGTCGCGGCGGGTCGGCTGCTGGGCCAGCCAGGCGGCCCAACCTTCATACGCGGCTTCGAATTCATCATCCGCCGCCCCCGCCGAGGCCGCCAGCCGAGCGAGCGCAGCATCCAGGTCTACGGGCATGTCACCTCGCTCTGCCACGTAAGCGAACCCGCGTTGGCGAGTCTAAGTAAGTGCTAGGATTGTCCATAGAACGAGAGGTTTCAGGAGAGAGTTCAGCGATGTATACCGTACGCTTTGCCTCCCAGTTTGAGGCCAGCCTGTTCGAGAAGACGCTCCAGGAGCGTCAGATTCAGTATCAACGCAACGGCCCCGTCACCATCGAGTTCCCCGACACCGTCAGCCCCAGGACGGTCGACTGGCTCGAAGACATCAGCCGCATCCACGCCATCGGCAAGCGGGGCTAGCGCTAGGCCAGGGGGAAGGCGGCGGCAATCGCCCAGGCGAAGAACAGCGCGCTGCCCAGTGCGAACGCCCAGGGTCGATGCAGCCGCCCCCCCGCGAAGATCAGGATGCCCACCAGGGCGGGGAACAGGGGCAGCAAGAGCACGATGAAGCCCAGCCCCGGTACCAGCCACAGCGCGAGCAGGAAGCCGCCGACCAGGACGGCGCTCGGCGCCAGCCACCAGCCCGCCTGCCCCCACCCCCGCGCCCGCTGCACCGTTAGCCCGGCCGCCAGGCACCACGGCAGGCAGGCCAGGGCGATGAGCGGCCAGCGCAGCAGCCGCGCCGGCACGAGCAGCCACTGGACCCACACCACCTGGCCCAGCGCGCCAAAGGCGACCCACAGCAGGGCGAACAGGAGCAGACCGAGGCCCACATCCCCCGCCATCGGCCGCCAAGTCTCGCCCCACGCGGCGCGCCGGCCCCACGCCAGCGCCGCCAGCCAGACCCCACCCGCGACCAGGTACCACACCGCTACCGCGCCCCCCACCAGCAGCCCACCAAAACTCTGCCAATCCACCCAGCCGCCCAGCGCGGCCAGCGCCCCGCCCGCGACCACCGCCCCCGCCACCAGCCCCAGCCAGGAGAGGCCGCTGGACGCCGCCTCTTTCGGTATCGCCCCCACCGGCGTGCGGAACAGGCTGCGAAAGCGCGGGGTAGCGACGACGGCGGCCCACAGCCCCAGCCAGGCCAGCAAATGCCAGAAGTACCACAGGATACGGCGGTCGATGTAGCTGCTCGGCTGGTGATAGGCGAAGGCCGCGTCAAGCCAGTCGCGCGCCGCCGTCTGGCTCTCGGCGCGGAACAGGATGGAGATGTGCTCGGCCCAGGGGACAATGACGAGGCCACGGGCCGTCCCTCGCGTCGGATCGCCGCCCGCGCCGCCCGCGCTCGCCAGCAGGCGACGCGCGTTGGCGGCGAACTGCCCTTCCAGAGCGCCCGCCTGGAGGAGCAGGTTGCGCGGCGACTGGGGCGTGACGTCGGCGTCCGTCGGGGAGATGGCGACGACCGCCGCGACGCGGCTGGCGCGGATACCGGCCGTCATCACCGCGCCACTGCCCATGGAGTGGCCGACCAGGGCCAGGCGCGCCGGGTCGACTTCGGGCTGCTCGGCCAGGGCGGCCAGGGCCGTAGCCAGGTTGCCCTGCAAGGCGTCGCGGGCCAGCGGAGCGGGGTTGGCGCCCTGGCCGTCGAAGTCGAACAGCAAGACGGCGTAGCCCGCGTGGGCCAGGACGTAGGCGTAGCCGAGCATGATCTGCTTGGACGCCGCGAAGCCGTGGGCGACGACGACGCCCGGCGCGCCGACGGCGTCGGCCGGGGCCAGGTACAGCATCGGCACGCCGTCGCGGGTGAAGGCGCGCTGGACCAGGCCGGCGCGGGGCGCGAACACCCGCCACCAGCTCAGCCCAATCACGATCAGGCACGCCAGGACCAGGGCGCGGCGCATCATAACCTCCCTCACGGCGCGCCCAGGCGCAGCAGGGCCTCGAGCCCCAGACGGTAGGAGAGGGGCCCGAAGCCGAGAATCTGCCCCTTGCACAC
>CAZLBQ010000693.1:0-2908 GCA_964557745.1 uncultured Anaerolineales bacterium | reverse complement strand
GCTGGCCCTCCAGCGCCAGGCGCAGGGCGCGGTGGCGGCGGCGAGCTAACACGGGACAAACACAGCCCGCGGCTGACGCGGCTACCCATGACCAACGCGGCTTCGGCATTCTCAGGATGCTGAAGCCGCGTTAAGTCTTTTTTCAACACTAGCCGTGTGCTCGTCTTAGCCAGGGCTTCTGACGCCACCGAGTTAGACCTAGCCCTTCACAGCGCCGGCGGTGAGGCCGGCCAGGATGCGGCGCTGGAAGATCAGCACCAGGATGATCAACGGGACGGTGACGACGATGGACGCTGCCATGATGTCGCCCCAGGGGATCTCGAAGCTGCCCGGCCCGCCGGAGAACGTCGCGATGGCGACCGGCACCGTGCGCGCCTTGTAGTCGATGGTAAAGGTCAGGGCGAACAGGAACTCGTTCCAGGCGTTGATGAACGCCAGCAGACCTGTCGTCACCAGACCCGGCATGGACAGCGGCAGCAGGACCAGGTAGAACGTCTGGAGGGGGCTAGCCCCGTCGACATAAGCCGCCTGCTCCAGCTCGGCGGGCAGGGTCTTGAAGAAGTTGGTCAGCACCCAGACGGTAAAGGGCAGGGTGAAGGTCATGTACGGGATAATCAGCGCCAGGTAGGTATTGTACACCGAGAACTGGGCACAGTCGCCGCCGAAGATGACACACGGGTTGCGGACCATGGTGAAGAGCGAGGGCAGAATGGCGATCTGCGGGAACGTCGTCATCGCCAGCGTCGTGTACAGGACAACGCCTCGGCCTCGGAAGCGCAGGCGCCCCATCGCGTAGGCAGCCACGGCGCCGATAATCAGGGCGAGAATGACGGTGGTGACGGCGACGATGACCGAGTTCAGCAGGCCGCGGCGGAAGAAGTCGGCGCTGAAGGCCGCGATGTAGTGCTCCAGGGTCGGGTTCACCGGGTAGAGAGCGACCGGCGTGGCGAACAGTTCCGAGCGCGGCTTGAGGGACGTGACCACCGCCCAGTAGAACGGGAACAGGGTGTAGACGATGATGAGCAGAATGACCAGCCAGAACAGGAGGCGGCTCAGAACCTTCCGCCACGAGGACCTGGTAGCGGGATGGACCTGGTTGCGGGATGCCGGGACGGCTGGGGCGCTCATTCTTCCTCCACGCGGACCATCCGCAGATACACGGCCACGAACGCCATGATGACCAGGAAGATCACCACCGACACCGCCGAGCCGTAGCCGAGTTGCTGGAAGTCAATCAACACGCGCCGGGCGTAGACCGACATGCTCTCCGTGCCGCTCGCGCCGCTGGTCATCACGTAGATGACGTCGAAGACCTGGAGCGCGGCCAGGGTACGGAAGATGAGCGCGACAAGGATGGCGGGGCGCAGCAAGGGGAGCGTCAGGGTCCAGAACTGCTGCCAGGCGGACGCGCCGTCGATGCTGCCGGCTTCGTAGATATCGCTGGGGATGACTTGCAGACCGGCCAACAACAGCAAGGCCATGAAAGGCGTCGTCTTCCAGACGTCGACAGCCACAATGGCCGGCAGCGCTGTGGTCGGGTTCGCCATGAAGGCGATGGGGGCATCGAGGATATGGAGCTTACGAACGAGGATGTCGTTGATGACGCCAAACACGTCGTTATACATCCAGCGCCACATCTGCGCCGAGACAACGGTCGGGATCGCCCACGGCACGAGCATCGCTGTGCGCATCAGACCTCGGCCCTTGAAGTTGGAGTTGATGACCAGGGCAATGCCCAACCCCAGAATCAATTCGAGGCTTACGGACCAGAAGGTAAAGAAAATCGTATGGCCGACATCGGCGATGAAGGTCGAGTCTTGCAGCAGGGAGACGTAGTTGTCCAGACCCACGAACCCCGGCGCGCGGGTGCCGCCCAGGCGGGCGTTGGTAAAGCTGAGGTAGAATGCCCGCAGCAGGGGATAGAGCGCGACGAAGATGATCGACACGACCGTCGGCACGACGAGCAGCCAACCCAGCCGCTCCTGGCGCTTGTAGAACTCGCTCTGCGGCTTGCCGCCGAACCAGCGGCGGCCGGTCGTTGCCCCCGCTGTACCAGCCGTCACTTCAGTCACAAGGGCCTCCTTGTCCTAGACAGAGCAGGCCAGAACCCCGTCCCCGGGGGAGACGGAGTTCTGGCCTGCCGTACGGCTTACTTCAGGATACGCTGCAAGTCCTTCTCGATATTCGCCACGGCCTCCGCGCCCTTGATCTGACCGCTCAGCACCCGCTGAACCTGGGTGAAGTAGGCGGTCGAGACCTCGTTGTAGCGGTCCGAGGTGACGGTCGACGGGCGGGCCACCGCGCCGCCACTGAAGACGGGGAACAGGCTGCCGAAGAACGGCGCCGCCTTCAGGACGTCGGCGTCCTTATACAGGTCGCCAATCGTGGGCAGCAAGCTGCCCTGGGTGGCGCTGACCTTCTGGCCCTGCTTGCCGGCCAGGTAGCGCACGAACTCGACGGCTTCCTTCTGGTTCTTGGAGTACTTCGACACGGCCAACTGCCAGCCGCCGAGGGTGTCGGCGTTGCGGGCGTTCGGGCCGTCGCCCTTGGGCAGCGGCGCAACGTCGAACTTGTCCTTGATCTTCGAGTCAGCAGCCTGACCGAGGGAGTAGGCATAGGGCCAGTTGCGCATGAAGGCGGCATTACCGGCCTGCCAGACACCGCGCGAGTCCTCTTCCTTGTACGTCGTTACGCCAGGGGGGCTGATCTTGCCGACCCACGCCGCCGCGCGGTCAAACGCCGCGGCTGCCTGCGGGTTGTTGATGCTGATCTTGCCGTCCGGCTCGACAATGTTGCCGCCGCCGTTGGATACCTGCCACTCCAGGGCGTCACACGTCAGACCCTCGTAGCGGTCGCCCTGCCACACGAAGCCCCAGAAGGCATCGTTACCGGCCTTGCGCTCGCCGTC
>CAZLBQ010000692.1:0-2913 GCA_964557745.1 uncultured Anaerolineales bacterium | reverse complement strand
CCGCGCCATCCCGCGCCGCCGTCAGCGCCCACCCCACGCGCCCGCCGCTCAGCCGCGCCAGCCGCTGAGCCTCGTCGGCGGCCTGCCCCCGCGCCTGGAGCGCGGCGGCCAGGTCCTGCACGGGCACGGGCTGGAGCGGAATCTGCTGGCAGCGCGAGACCGTCGTCGGCAGCAGATGCTCCGTCTCCTCGGCCGTCAGGATGAGCAGCGCGTACGGCGGCGGCTCCTCCAGCGTCTTGAGCAGCGCGTTCTCCGCCGCCTCGTTCATCGCGTCGGCCTGGCTCATGACCACGACCCGCCGCGTCCCCTGGTACGGGCGCAGCGCCAGCTCGCGTTGGACCTCGCGCACCGTCTCAATCTTGATCTGCGTCCGGCTGGCCGCCTTGCGCTTGCTGCGCCCCGCCCCCGCCGCCTCGCCACTCTCGCCCGCCGCCCCGTCGTCGTCGGCCGCCCCCTCCGGCTCAATGAGCCGCACGTCCGGATGCGCCCGCTCGCGCACCTTGCGGCACGCCGCGCACCTGCCGCACGCCGTCCCCTGGGCGCGCGCCGCCTCGTCCTCGCACAGCAGCGCCTGGGCGAACGTCAGCCCCAGCGTCGTCTTGCCGACGTTGGGCGGGCCGTGTAGCAGATAAGCGTGGGCCAGGTGCCCGTCCACCAGGCTGCGCTGCAGGCGGCGCACGGCGGCCTGGTGGCCGATAATGGGCCACGCGGAGGGTTCAGTAGCCGACATAGTAAAGATTCTAGCACAGACGGCAGGGGAATGGAAGCCGCGCTTTTCCCCCTCTCCCCTCGTGGGAGAGGGGGACAGGGGGTGAGGGACGAGCCGCAACCGCGCTCTCAACACATCGTTTATGCACCCGTGCCCCCGCCCCCCGTGTTTGACACCGTCTCAGAACAGGACTATCTTGACCCCATCCCTTCCTGAGACGAATGAGGCTATCATGCTGCGCGCCATCGCATACCACAATGAGCAGTTCACCGAGATCCACGACCTCGAGACCATCAGCGACTATATTGACAACCCCCAGGCGACCGTCTGGGTGGACATCGCCGGCCCAACGGACGACGATATGGCCTGCCTGCGTGACGAGTTCCAGTTCCACCCCCTATCGCTCGAGGACGTGGCGCGGGCGCACCAGCGCCCCAAGATCGAGATCTACCCGACCTACTACTTCCTGGTCTTCTACACCCTCGACTATGTCAAGCCCGAAGGCCCACTGGGCATGTGCGAGTTGGACGTCTTCCTCGGCCCCAACTACGTCGTCACCGTCCACCGTGAGGGCATCCACGAGTTGGTCGAGGTGTGGGAGCGCTGGCAGAAACGCGCCGACGGCCTGGGAACCGATGTGGGCCGCCTTCTCTACCTCATCCTCGATAGCATCGTTGACCAGTACTTCCCGGTCATCGACGCCCTGGCCGACTATGTCGAGGATGTCGAAGCCCACATCTTCGAGAAGTTCGACCGCGCTGCGCTGCAAGACATCTTTAGCCTCAAGAAGGACTTACTGAACCTACGCCGCGTTGTCGCGCCGGAGCGCGATGTCCTCAACGTCCTGTTACGTCGCGATCCACCCATTCTGCCGTCCAGCGCCGTTCTCTTCTTTCAGGACGTCTACGACCACGTCCTCCGTGTTCTAGACAGCATCGACACTTACCGCGACCTCCTGTCGAGTGCGCTCGACGCCTACCTTTCCGTCCAGTCCAACAACCTTAACGAAGTCATGCGGCGCTTAACGGTCATTTCTACCATCTTCCTGCCCCTGACCTTCATTACGGGTTTCTTCGGCATGAACTTCTCGCACCTACCTTTCGACAACGACACCTTCATGTGGATCAGCCTGGCCATCATGATCTTGCTACCCCTGGTTATGTACCTCTACTTCCGTTGGCGCGGCCTGAGCGATTGAGCCGTTGGCCCAGCCACCCGTCTGGCGCATGAATTGCTTTTGAGAAACGTCCCGTTCGAGACAGACAAGCCCCCTCAAGCGCATGGTGCTATAATCTCCCTTTCTCCATGCGCTCTATGGTTCAACAGGTAGTCGACCATGACACAGCTTGCGTTGGTAAATCACGAGGAATTGCGGAAGCGGACCCTTGCCGTCTACGACCGTCTTGTCGCGGCTTACGGCGAACGCGAGTGGAAACCCCGTCGCGACGCTATGACCGAACTTATCTCTACCATGCTCTCGCACCGTACCACGTCCCAGCAGGAGTGGGCCGCAATGTCGCGCCTGTGGGAGACTTACGGCTCATGGGCTGCCATTGCGGCTGCGCCTGTGTCCGACATTGAAGAGGCCATCCACGGCGTCAACTTTCCTGAGGTGAAAGCGCCGCGTATCAAAGAAACGCTGCAGATTATCGGGGAGCGGACAAAGGGCGCATATAACATCGACTTTCTCGCCGACCTGCCGGCGCAAGAAGGGTTGGCATGGTTGACATCGCTACCCGGCGTCGGCATCAAGACAGCGTCGCTCGTCCTCCTGTTCAACTTTCACAAAGACATTATGCCGGTGGATACCCACGTCCACCGCGTAACGGGGCGTATTGGCCTTATCGGGGCCAAAACCACCGCTGAGCAGGCCCATCTCGAGTTGCTCGAACTCCTGCCCCACGACCCCGATGTCTATTACACCTTCCACCTCAACATGCTCAAGCACGGACGGAACGTGTGCACCTGGGCTAATCCCAAGTGTCGCCAATGCGTCGTCAAGGACCTGTGCAACTACTACAAGGCGCGCCCGATAGCCAAGACACAGGATGGGTAGGTGGACAAAAAAAGCCGAAAATTCCTCATATCTGGCGTAATATTCGGGGCGGCTGTGCATCTAGACCAGTGTTGGTGATTTATGCGGCAGAGGTACACCCGGTCCCATCTCGAACCCGGAAGTTAAGCCTGCCAGCCCCGATGATACT
>CAZLBQ010000691.1:0-2920 GCA_964557745.1 uncultured Anaerolineales bacterium | reverse complement strand
GGGGGTTTTGGCGGGCGCAACGCGCCCGCCAAAACCCCCTTCAAGGTCTCCCCCTCGTATTATATATGTGTGTTGAGGCGCCAACCCGCCCCAACTTGACTACTACGGGATCTCTGGCATCCTGGAGGTTGGCCCAGGGAGGGCAGCGCAGCTCCCCCTCGTTGCGCCCATCCGGGTGACTTCTGGCGAAGCATGCGCCCCTCGGCCCGATGAGCACTTCTAACTCGTATCCTGTTCGCGCCCCACGGTGACCCGGGGCAGCAGACCCGTGGCGCATGCTCACCGTGTGGCGAGTTCTGATCTATGCGAGGCTGTTGCTCTGATCGGGCACCAGGGATCCCGCCTCCCTGCAGTGGCCAGTTGCCAACTGTGGAAAGGAGCATAGTCTATGTCCAACCCCCTCCTGGTGGGCATCGACCCCCACCGCAGGACCAACACCGTCTGCCTCATGGATGGCCACGGCTGCGAACTCGGCCGGCGCTTCACCGTCGCCAACAACCGCCCCGGCGCCGAGATCTTCGTGCAGCGCGTGGCCGATGCGGTCGAGGCCGGCAGCTTCGACCGCATCGAGATCGCCTCGGAGGCCACCGGCTGGTACTGGTTCCTCTTCTTCCAGACCCTCAGCCAGGACCCCATCTTGAACCAGTGGCCGCTGCACCTCTACCCTATCAACCCCCGCCTCACGGCCAAGTTCAAGGAGGCCTACGCCAACGACGACCACACTGATCCCTACGACGCCTTCGTCACGGCCGATCGCCTGCGCATGGGCCGTGACCTACCGGCGCCCTTTCGCCGCGACGACACCTACCTGCCCATCCGCTTCCTGACCCGTTACCGCTACCATATCGTGCACAACTTGGCTCGGGAGAAGGCCTACTGCCTGAGCATCCTCTACCTCAAAGCCAGCGAGTACACCCTTCAGGAAGGCGAGCAGCCCCATCAGGATCAGCGCCCTTTCAGCAACGTCTTTGGCGCGGCCAGCCGGGCGGTGATCCAGCAGTTCGCCTCCATCGAGGAGATCGCCGCCCTGCCCTTCGAGGAGCTGGTGGCCTTCATCGATGCCAAGGGCAAGGGCCGCTTCGCCGATCCCAGCGAGAATGCCCGCCGCCTCCAGCGCGTGGCCCGCGACTCCTACCACCTGCCCGAGGCCCTGCAGGCCCCCATCCAGCTCATCCTCAAGCTCAGCCTGCAGCAGATCGCGGCCCTGGAGCAGCAGCAGAAGCGCCTCCACGTGGCCATCACCGATCTCATGGCCACCATCCCGCACACGCTGGATACCATCCCTGGTTTCGGAACGGTCTTCTCGGCGGGCATCATCAGCGAGATCGGCGACCTCTCGCGCTTCCACGGTGACGTGCAGGCCCAAGTGGCCAAGCTCGCCGGCTTCAGGTGGCGCAGATGCCAGTCGGGCGACTTTGAGGCCGAGGATACCCAACTCACCCGAGCCCGTAACCGTTACCTGCGCTACTACTTCTGTCAGGCGGCCAACAGCGTTCGCATGCGGGACGCCGAGTACGCCGCCTACTACGAACGCAAGTACAACGAGGTGCGCACGCACCAACACAAGCGGGCCACCGTCCTGACCGCCCGCAAGCTGGTCCGACTGGTCGTTCGGCTGCTGACGACCAACCAGCCGTACCAGCCAGGGAGGCGCTAGCGATCATCGCCAGCCACCATCCAGGCCTCCGCCGCCTGGCCATGCGCTTCAACCATCTGCTGTTGTAAAGGTGCTTTCAGCGGCAGACCTTTGTTCGGCGCGCCTTCAAAACGGCCTGTTAGGGCCCGAAAAGGCCCTTGCGCCTATTTGACATTTCACCGTATCGCTTCTACAGGCGGTCGCTGCCGATGGCTCTCTCCTGCGCGCTCTGCAACACGAGCGGCCCGGCGAGGGCCTGCGTGTGGAGGGCAATGAGATCGTTGCTCCCCTGGTGACTGGTGGCGCGGAGACGGCTGATGGCCTGTCGACGATTTCCTCTAGGAGCGCCTGCGACCTGCTCTACAGCTCCTTCTTGGGCGGAAGCAAGGCCGACAGCGGCTACGGCATCGCCGCCGATGGCATGGGCAACGCCTATGTCACCGGCCATACGCAGTCGTGCAGCTTTCCGACGACAGCGGGCGCCTTCGATTCCAGCTACAATGGCTCGTGTGATGCTTTTGTCGTCAAGGTCAACCCCAGCGGCTCGGCTCTGATCTATGCCACCTTCCTGGGTGGCGCGGGAGCCGACGTCGGGCGGGCGATCGCCGTGGACGGATCGGGCAACACCTATGTGGCAGGTCGTACTGCCTCGAGTGGCTTTCCGACCACACCAGGCGCTCTGTCGCGCGAGCGCCATGGCGCCTCCGATGCCTTTGTGGCCAAGCTGAACCCGGCAGGCAACGCTCTTGTCTACGCTACCCTGTTCGGCGGCAGCGGCGATGAGGGGGCTTACGCCATTGCGGTGGATGGGGCGGGCGATGCCTATTTGGGCGGCGAGACCAATTCGCGCGATCTGCCGGCGACGCCGGGCGCCCTGGCCACCGCTCTCCGTGGGGGCAGCGATGCTTTTGTGGCCAAGCTGAACGCGGCCGGCAGTGCGTTGGCCTATGCCACCTACCTGGGTGGCTGCAACGACGACGTCAGCTACGGCCGGCGCGTCGATGGCACGGGCAGCGCCTATGTGGCCGGCGGTACCTACTCTCCCGACCTGCCTGTCACCGCCGGGGCCTTTCAGACGAGTTTTCACGCTGGCCTGTGGCCAGATGCCTTTGTGGCCAAGCTGAACCCGGTGTGCAGTGCCTTGACCTATGCCACATTCCTGGGCGGGCGCAATATCGACATCGCACGGGGCATCGCCATCGATGGCGCAGGCAATGCCTACGTTACCGGCGAAACCTACTCGACCGATTTCCCCACCACCAAGGGAGCTTTCGCTACGAGCTT
>CAZLBQ010000690.1:0-2936 GCA_964557745.1 uncultured Anaerolineales bacterium | reverse complement strand
CCACGTCGTCCACGTAGTTGTAGTCGCGCAACTGGTTGCCGTCGCCCCAGATTTCAATCTCCTGGTCGCTGACGGCCAGGCGGATGAACCAGCCGAGGACCGTCTGGCGGCTGTGCTTCATCAGCATGCGCGGCCCGTAGGTGACGGTCATGCGCAGGGCGCAGCAGCGGATGCCGTAGACGTTGTTGTAGAGGATGTGGTAGTGCTCGCCTGCCCACTTGTTGATGCCGTTGACGTCGGTCGGGTTAACGAGATGGTTCTCGTCGATGGGCAGGTAGAGGGGACGGCCGTAGATCTGACGCGTTGAGGCGTAGACAACCTTGATCTGGGGGTTGCCCTTGCGGCACGCTTCCAGGATGGACAGTTGGCTGCGGCAGTTGATGTCCAGGTCGGTATACGGGTCGCGCATGCTGTCGATGTGGCTGAGTTGGCCCGCCAGGTTGAACAGGTAGTCCTGCCCCTGGACGAGGTAGCGCATGCTGTGCTCGTCGCGCACATCGGCAATGTTGATGTGGACGCGGTCCCGAATGTCCTCAATATTAAAGAGGTTGCCGCCGTAGTCCGGGACCAACGAGTCAACGAGGATGACATGGGCGCCCAGGTCCACCAGGCGGTGGGCGAGGTTGCTGCCGATGAATCCCAGGCCCCCGGTAACCAGAACATCGCGGCCGGTGAAGCTGTCAGTGTAAGGCATACTGCTAAGTCTACCATAGGTTTGCCCGATTTGCCACTCCTCGTATAATAGTCCCCTATGGCTTATCCTGCCGCCACCGCCCTGGACATCGTCAACGCCCAGCATGACACGGCCGGACTCCACACCCGCCTCCTACTGGCCGTCGTCTGCCTCGCGGTCTTCCTGGCCGCGCTGGCCCTGCGCTGGCCCAACGCGGCCCTCATCCCGGCCTTCACCGACGAGACCGACGAGATTCGCCTGGCGTACCGCATTGCGCGCGGCGAGGTCCTTCCTCTGACCAACGACAACTCCCACATCGGCGTCGTCCATCCCTACCTCATGGCGCTCGTGTTCCGCCTCTTCGGGCCTGGCGCGGCCCTGGCGCGTGGCATGATGGCCGTCGCGGGCGCGCTCCTCACCGCGCTGACGGCGTGGCTGGCGTGGGCTATGGCCGCGGCGAGGGAGCAGGGGCCAGGGGCCAGGGGAGCAGGGGAGCAGGGACAGGCGCTGCCTGCCGCCTACAGCCTACTGCTTGCCGGTCTTCTCGCGGGAGCGCTCACCGCCACGTCGTTCCCGCTCATCGTCCTCAACAGCCACGTGGCGTGGTCGAACTGCCTGACGCCCTTGTTCACGACGGCGGCGCTGGGGCTGACGTGGGCCGCTGCCACGCGCGCGCACCCGTGGTGGCTCGTCGGCGCCGGCGCCGCCTGGGGGCTGGCCCTCCAGACCCACCCCATCGCCATCGGGCCGCTGCTCGGCTGCGCCGCCTGGGCCGCCTGGCAGCCCACGGGGCGGCGCTGGCTCAGCGCCCGCTGGCCCTGGCTCAGCGGCGCGGCCTTCCTGCTCGCCTACGGCAACATGCTGTGGTTCAACCTGACCAGCGGCGGGCGCTCGCTGGCCGAGGCCGTCGACCCCAAGCGCACCTTTAGCCCCATCACCGGCCTGGGCGACTACCTGGGCCGCCTGGCGGATGTCGCCCTGCAACTGTCCCGCATGCTGGCGGGCGCGTACGTCCCCTTCGACGGCCAGAACGCGCCCGTCGTCGTGACGCCGCTCACGCCCATCGTGGGCCTGCTCGCCCTGGCCGCGCTCATCTGGGCGGCGCGCCGCCCTGCGACGTCCGTCCTGACGGCCGCCGCTGTGTCGACCTGCCTTGTCCTTCCACTGTTCAGCGACGGCTTCCAATCTCTCTACCAAACGCGCTTCCTCGCCCCGGTCCTGCCCCTGGTGTACGTCGCGCTCGCCCTCGCCGCGCTCGACGCCGTCCTCGCTGCCGCCCAGGGTCAGCATCCGGCGAGGCTCGTCAATTGGCTTGTGATGGGCGCCGCCGTCCTCCTCACCCTCGTCCCCCTCGCCCGTGTCTGGGGCTTCTACGTGGAGAGCCAGGCGCGGGGATTGACCAACGCGCCGCTGTTCGCCGTGGCAGGCGCAGCCCACGAAGCGGCGGGACGTGGCTTCCTTGTCATGCTCGACAAGGATGTGGATGACGCCAAGCTGGGCGGTGGCGGCGGGCCGTATCGCGCGCTGCATCTCCTGCTCACCTTGGACGAAACCAGCTTTCAGGCCGTCAAAGGCGACAAGATCCGCTACTTCACCGCTGCGACGGATGACCCCCTCCTGCTGATTCTTGGCGAGAAGACTCTGGCCCAGCTGGACGGCGCGTACCCGCTCACGCCGGCCGGCCACCGCATCCCCAGCTACGCCACCTATACTGTCCGCGCACCTCGCTGACCCGTTGCCTCAAGTTCGCCTCGCGGCCACATTGCGACTATGATTGAGGCGATGGCACACTCCACGGCATCCTCAGGCGCGCGCGCCCCGGTGCGCGCCAAGACAAGCTCAACACTCCGACTGCTTAATGAGACAGCTGTCATTCTGACAGTGGCGCTAGGCATGACGCTGCTGGCGTTACTGGTCCGCTGGCCGAACCTGCAACTCATTCCGGCCATGACCGATGAGACGGGACAGGTGGCCTGGGCGTTCCGCATCGCCCAGGGCGAACACTTCCCGCTCACCGACCAGCACGCTTACATCGGCATCATCTACCCCTACCTGCTGGCCTTGCTGCTCAAGCTGTTCGGCCCCCATGCTGATCTGCCCCGCATCATGATGGCCGTCCAGAACGCACTGCTGGCCGGACTGGTCGTCGTCTGGACGTGGCTCATCACTCGCCTGACATACCAGGAGGACGCTTACCCATCCCCACTCGTGGCGGTTGCCATCGCGGGTGGCCTGGTCGTCACGTCCTTCCAGTTTATCGTCC
>CAZLBQ010000689.1:0-2939 GCA_964557745.1 uncultured Anaerolineales bacterium | reverse complement strand
CACGCCGCAGACCACGGACGCGGACCGCGAGCTGGTGATGCAGGAATTTGGGGTGGCCGACGCGTGGCCGGTCATGACCGAGCCGTTCAAGCAGTGGGTCGTCGAGGACACTTTCTGCAATGGCCGCCCGCCGCTCGAACACGTCGGCGTGCAGTTCGTGGCGGATGTCCACCCGTACGAGATTATGAAACTGCGCCTACTGAACGCCAGCCACCAGGCGATGGGCTACCTGGGCTACCTGGTGGGCTATCGCATGGTCCACGAGGTGATGGCCGACCCGGATTTCCAGGTCTTTATTCAACGCCTGATGGACGAGGAGGTGACGCCGCTCCTGCCCCCCGTCCCCGGCATCGATCTGGCCGCGTACAAGCGGACGCTGTTGGAGCGGTTCGCCAACCCTAAGATTCGAGATCAGGTGACGCGCCTCTGCACCGACGGCTCGGACCGCATGCCCAAGTTCCTGCTGCCGTCCCTGACCGAAGCCCTGGCGCAAGGACGGCCCCATCGGTTGTTGACGTTGGCGGTGGCGGGCTGGTTCAGGTATCTGCGAGGGGTGGACGAGCAGGGCGAGGACATCCTATTGGTGGACCCGCTGGCCGCCGAGTTGCGAGCGCGCGCCAACGCGGGGCAGGCCGACCCGCGCCCCCTGCTGAGCCTGCGCCAGGTGTTTGGCGACCTGGCCGACAACGAGGGCTTTGTCCAGGCGCTAGGCGCGGCCATCCAGGCCCTCGATACCTGTGGGGCAAAAGCGACGCTGCGCGACTATCCGGCTTGAGCTATCTAGTGACGACCGTTGGCCTCCATGCCTTAAGAGGCGGACGTCCAGGCTGTTTGCAGCCAGGCGCGCACTTCGTCATCGACGTCCGAGGGGGCATACAGCTCCAGGTGATGCATAAACCAGCCCGGCGCGGGTTCCACGATCTCCTTCCAGCGCGGCGATGGATCGCGACGGTGGAGCGCCAGGCTGAGGACTAACGGGGCGGCTTGCCGCCTGAGGTACTGACCCGGCATCCATACCCACGCGAAGGCCCGGCGCCGCCGGAAGGAGATCTGGCTCTTGGTCACCTGAAGGTCGGTCGGCCCGATTTCGTCAACCGCGCGGCGCACCGCCGCGAAGATGGGGCGGGCCTCGTTCTGCCCGGCAAAGAACTCATCCAAGGTCATCGCCACTACTTGTCGGGCAGGTGGACGACGGGGACGGGCTGGCCGCGCCGCTGCGCTTCCGCCTTCAGACGCGGCGCGACCTTGCGCCCGTTGTTCATGAACGACAGCATGGCCTGCCACTGGGAGCCGGCCAGGCTCCAGTCGCCCAGTTGCCGCTCGACGCTGAACAGGACACGGCTGCCCGTTGGCCGGGCCTGGCCGACAAAGACCATATTCTGCTGTCCGGTGAAAACTTCCGGGTGGGAGTGGAAGGTCAGGCAGGCGGGGCCGCTCGCCGCGGCGGGCATGCCGGCCGGCACCTCGACCTGGAGGCCGTCGCCCGTCAGCGCCGCCTGGCGGACGCGGAACGGGACGGGGAACCCGTCGGCGACGACGGTCAGCACCGGGGCGCCCAGGTTTTGCACCGCGAACGTCGCGCCCGCGCGCCAGTCGTCCGGGCCTTCCTTCCAGACCCCCAGCGCCTTCCCCGACGGCGGCGGGTCGGAGGGCGGGGCGGTCGTGCCGGCCGGCGCGGTCCACTCTTGAGGCGCCTGGTCCGTCTGTCCCTCCGGCCACCACAGGATGCGCAGCGGCGTCACCTGGATCCAGATGCGGGAGAAGTAGAATGCCATGCGCTTCATGAGGAAGCGCGGCGTCCCCTGGTACGCGCTGGGAACCTTCGCCATCGACAGCCGCAGGTAGCGGTCGGTGTTGCCCTGTAGGTCGCGGTCGCGCACCGTGGCGAGGCCCTGGACGAGGACGACGGGCGGGCGGATCAGCCCGGAGCCGAGGGGGTCCGAGTAGAGGAGGGCGACGTGCGGGTTGCGCCGCGCCCGCTCGGCCTTCGACGGGTAGGCCAGGCCGGTGGACACGTCGAGAGTGCGCCCGTCCTCGCCCAGGTACGGGGTGACGGGGTAGGTGACGGGTGCGCCGCGCTGGGTGAGGGTCGCGTACTCACAGGTGATGGCGCGCTCCAGGATGGGGAGGACCGCCGTGGGCCAGCCGGCCGGGTTGCGCTGCAGGGCGGGATGCGCAATGTCGGACATGGGTTCCCTTTCGAGTCGATCATGAATCCACGAAGGGCACGAAGGGGGAATTCTCTTGAAACCTTTCGTGTTCTTCGTGTTCTTCGTGGATAGCCTAAGCTGGGGTGTGGGCTAGCTCCTGTTTGAGCCGCGTGGCGACGGTGCGCAGGACTTTGATGCGGGCGTAGCGTTCGTCGTTGGCCTCGACGATAGTCCAGGGCGCGGCGTGGGTGCTGGTCTTCATCAGCATGTCCTCGGCGGCGCGCTCGTAGTCCTCCCACTTGCCGCGATTGCGCCAGTCCTCCTCGGTCAGCTTCCACGACTTGTAGTGCGTCCGCTCGCGCTCCTGGAAACGCTTGAGTTGCTCATCCTGGCTGATGTGCAGCCAGAACTTGAAGATGATGGTCCCGAAGTCCACCAGTTGCCGCTCGAACTGGTTGATCTCGGCGTAGGCGCGCTGCCAGGCCGCCTCGCTGGCGAAGCCCTCGACGCGCTCGACCAGCACCCGCCCGTACCACGAGCGGTCGAAGATGGCGATCTGGCCCTGCTCGGGCAGCCGCCGCCAGAAGCGGTAGAGGTAGTGGCGCGCCTTATCGTCGCCCGACGGCGCGGCGATGGGCCACACGACATAACCGCGCGGGTCGAGTTGCGCCGTTAGCCGCTTGATGGCCCCGCCCTTGCCCGCCGCGTCCCAGCCCTCGAAGACCATAATCACCGGCCGCTTCTGGACGTAGACCTGGTAGCCCAGCAGGTGCAGCTCGTTCTGCCAGC
>CAZLBQ010000688.1:0-2953 GCA_964557745.1 uncultured Anaerolineales bacterium | reverse complement strand
GTCGTTGATCATCACGCCGCCGACCTGCAGGCGGCGGGCCGTCGAGAGCAGCGCCCTCGTTGCCCGACGCGTCCAGCTGCTAGCCGAGGCTATGCCTCACATTGCCCACTCGCAGATTCGCAATCGAGGGACCATGGGCGGCTCGCTGGCCCACGCCGACCCCGCCGCTGAGTTGCCAGCGGTGTGTGTCGCGTTGGGCGCGCGCCTCCGCGCCGAGAAGCAGGGCGGCGCGCGCTGGATACCCGCCGCCGACTTCTTTCAGGGCCTCTTTACGACGGCTCTGGAGCCTGACGAGTTGCTGGTCGAAGTGGCGCTGCCGGCGCTGTCGCCGCGCACTGGCGTCGCGCTTGCCGAGATGGCCCGCCGTCACGGCGACTATGCCCTTGTGGGCGTCGCCGCCGTCGTCAGCCTGGCCACCGACGGCGCGGTGGCGGATGCTCGCATCGTTCTCTTCTCGGTGGGCGACTGTCCCGTCGTCGCCGCATCGCCTGCCATCGTCTTGCGCGGCGTCGCACCCTCCGATGAAGCGGTGCGGGCGGCTGCTGAAGCCGTTGGGCGTGACATCGACCCGCCGTCCGACATCCATGCTTCGGCCGCCTTTCGGCGTCACCTGGCCCAGGCGCTCACGCGACGAGCGCTGACGACCGCCGCCGCTCGCGCGAGGGAAAGTCATCCCTGAGGTTGCCATGTTCTACTCGCTCACCGTGAACGTCAATGGACAAGCCTACACCCGCCAGGTCGAGCCGCGCCTACTGCTCAGCGACTTCTTGCGCCATGAGTTGCTTTTGACGGGCACGCACGTCGGCTGCGAACACGGCGTGTGCGGCGCGTGTACCATCCTGCTCGACGGCGAGGCCGTTCGGTCGTGCCTCCTGTTCGCCGTTCAGACCGACGGCCACGAGGTCACAACCGTCGAAGGGCTGGCCGCGCTTGGGGGGACAGGGGACGAGAGCGCCTCGGCCCTTCCGAGTTCCTCCTTCCGCCTTCATCCTTTACAGGAAGCCTTCTGGGAAGCCCACGGCCTCCAGTGCGGCTTCTGCACGCCGGGCATCCTGATGACGCTGGTTCCCTTCCTGAGGGAGAACCCCGATCCAACCGAGGACGACATCCGAGCGGCCCTGTCGGGCAACCTGTGCCGCTGCACCGGCTACCAGTTCATCGTCGACGCGGTGCAGCTCGCCGTACGACGGTTGAAGGTTGAAAGTTAGCAGGTTACAAGGCTGGCGTATACACGTCCTTCAACTTTCAACCTGTAACCTGCAACCAGGAGAGTGACATGGCGACCCGGCTGTTTGGCGCGCGCATCAAGCGCAACGAAGACCCGCAACTCCTGACCGGCCGCGCCCAGTTTGTCGACGATGTGCATCTGCCTGACATGCTGCACGTCGCCTTCAAGCGCAGCGACTACGCCCACGCCCGGCTGCTAAGTATCGACGTCGAGGCGGCGCGAACGATGCCGGGCGTTGTCGCCGTCTACACCTGGGCCGACTTGGGCGACTTCTGGCAGCCGTCGCCGCTCTTGGTCCCGCCGCCCCCCGCCGAGTATACCGTCTTCCACCAGCGCACCGGGGCGCAACTGGCGGCGGATAAGGTCCGCTACGTCGGCGAGCCGGTGGTCATGATCGTCGCCCACAGCCGCTACCAGGCCGAAGACGCCGCGGAGACGGTAGTCATCGACTATGACCCGATGCCAGCGGTGGTCGACCTGGAAGTCGGGGCTGGTCTGGCGGCTGCTCCCAGCGGCGAGACGACGCTGGTCCACGAGGATGTCGGCTCCAACATCGCCGCCCACGTGATCCAGCGCAAGGGTGACTACGAGCAGGCCAGGGCGCAGGCTGCGCTCGTGATTGCCCGCCGCCTGCTCTACGACCGAGGCACGGCGGCGCCCCTGGAGACACGAGGCGTGGTCGCCAACTGGGACGCGCTGGCGCGGCGGTTGACGGTGTGGGATTCGACCCAGGCGCCTATCCCCATCCGCAACGGTCTGGCCGCGATGCTGGGTCTGGCGGAGCGCCAGGTGCAGGTCATCGCACCGTTTGTCGGCGGCGGCTTTGGTCCCAAGATCATGATGTTCTACCCCGAGGAGACTCTAATTCCCTGGGCGGCGATGCGCCTCGGCCGGCCCATCAAGTGGATCGAAGACCGCCAGGAGAACTTCGTCGCCATGACTCAGGAGCGCGGCCAGGTTCATGACGCCGAGCTAGCCCTGACACGGGACGGCCTCATCCTCGGCGTGCGAGATGTCTTTCTGCACGATACGGGCGCCTATGATCCCTACGGCCTGACCGTGCCGCTCAATACCCAGTGCACGCTGCTGGGTCCGTACGTCGTGCCCAACTACTACACCGAGTTCAAGGCCGTCTTCACGAACAAGCCCATCGTCACCCCCTACCGGGGGGCGGGGCGGCAGCACGGCGTGTTCGTCATGGAGCGGCTGCTGGACCTCGGAGCGCGCGAGCTGGGCCTGGACCCGCTGGAAATCCGCCGCCGCAACTTCATCCTCCCCAACCAGTTCCCGTACAACAACCAGATCATCTTCCAGGACTTTACGCAGTTGACCTACGACAGTGGGAACTATGAGCCCGTCCTGGACAAAGCGAAAGCCATGATTGGCTGGGACGCCTGGCGCCAGGGTGAGGCCGAGCGGCTGCGCGCCGAGGGCAAACGCGTTGGCATGGGGCTGGTGATGTACGTCGAAGGGACGGGGATTGGCCCGTATGAGGGGGCGCGTGTTCAAATCGAGGGCACCGGCAAGGTGACGGTGGCGACGGGCGTTGGCACGCAGGGCCAGGGCCACTTTACCAGCTTTGCTCAGATCGCCGCCGAGGAGCTAGGCGTCTCCCTGGCCGATGTCTACGTTTCGACGGGCGACACGACTCAGTTTGGCTGGGGGGTGGGGACGTTTGCCAGCCGCGGCGCGACGGTGGCCGGGACGGCGGTCCATCACGCCGCC
>CAZLBQ010000687.1:0-2958 GCA_964557745.1 uncultured Anaerolineales bacterium | reverse complement strand
CCAGCGCCTCCGAGCACGACCCCGAGCACGACCCTGAAAACCGGACCACAAGGGACCACAAGGGAAGGAGTGGCCCGTCGCCAAGGAAGCGCGTGACATCGCCCGAGCTTCCGTGAGACGCTTGATGACCGAGCGCGGAGGGTAGCGCGCTCCGTCCGCGAATGGCCGCCCCGAAGAAAGAGTTCCCGCTCGACGCGCTCCGTACCGACGGGTGGTTCGAGCGCATCGGTGAAGGAATCGGGAGCTTCCAAGCGCTCTGCGAGATCGTCGGGGAGCGCTTCTTCGCGTTCTCCATCATCGTCGGCGCGCGCATCACGGCCATTGGCGACTCCATCATGCTCGGCTCGTCCGGCGCCCTCCAGAGCGTCCTCGGCAATCTCAGCATCGACGCTGCGGTCGGCCGCCAGGTCTCTGAGGCCCTCAACGTCCTGCGCGCCAAGCGCGCCGCCGGCCAGTTGGGCGACGTGATCCTGATCCACATTGGGACCAACGGCACATTCACCGCTGCTCAGTTTGACGAGATGATGAGCCTGGCCGGGGGGCGGCGCGTCGTCTTTGTCAACATCAAAGCGCCACGCAACTGGCAGGACCCCAACAACGCCCTCCTGGCAAGCAAGGTGCGCCAGTACCCCAACGCCCGCCTCATTGACTGGTATTCGACCAGTATCAACCGCCCGGACTTCTTCGCCGGTGACGGCATCCACCCCAGTCTGGCTGGGCGCAACGCCTACGCGAACCTGATTGCCTCGCGGCTGGCGGGACCGTAATCGGATCCACATCGTAGCGCCGACCGTGGTCAGTGCCGACTTCTAAGTCGGCGCTACACACGTCGGCGCTACGGTCGTGCTGCTGGCGCGCCAATTCGACGGCCGAGCAAGAAACAAAACGGGCTGCCCGCCCGTTTCTATTTTTGACCGGCAACGTATGACTCGATAAGCGTGCACGGTGGCGTAGAGGTTCCCCCATCCTCTTTCCACATTGCAAATCCCTATTCGGTCATCTATAATTCACCTGCCTGGCGAGCGACGCAGTTGTCGTCGTCGGGTTCCAGCCAGGTTTCTCACTACGCGCTCAGGGAAGCGGAGGGTTGTTTGCAGGCGCGCAGGAGGTGGCAATGAGCCAGGACCAACCTGATACCACCCGCCGCGCCCCTCGCCCGTCCAAGTCACGCCACGGGCCTCGGCTGCCCTACCTTCCGGCGCTCGACGGCCTGCGGGCTTTAGCCGTCATCGCCGTCCTGGTCTACCACGCGAACTCGGAGTGGGCGCGTGGCGGCTTTCTCGGCGTCGAAGTCTTCTTTGTCATTAGCGGCTATCTGATTACCTCGCTCCTGCTGGCCGAGTGGACCACCCACGAGCGCGTCGACCTGAAGGGTTTCTGGCTGCGGCGTGCCCGCCGCCTGCTCCCCGCCCTCTATCTGCTCATCATCGCGGTGCTGGGAGTGGGCGTCGTCTTCCTGCCCGACGAGGTAGCCTCGCTGCGCGCCGACGCCCTGGCGGCGTTCGCGTACGTGATGAACTGGCACCTCATCTTCTCCAACCAGTCCTACTTCGAAGCGGTCGGACGCCCGTCCCTGCTGCGGCACGTGTGGTCGCTGGCGGTCGAGGAGCAATTCTACCTCCTGTGGCCGCTGCTGTTCTTCGCCGGGATGCGCTGGCTGCGGCAGCGCTGGCTGCTCGCCGTCACCCTGGCCGGAGCCATCGCCTCGGCGGTCGGGATGGCCGTCCTCTACAACCCCGACATTGACCCATCTCGCGTCTACTACGGAACGGACACCCGCGCCAGCGGTCTGCTGCTAGGCGCGGCGCTGGCGTTTGTCTGGGCCCCCTGGCGCTTGCAGCGCGATGAGCGCCCTAGCCGCCGCCTGGCCTTCGACGCCGCCGGTGTGGCCGGGCTGGCCGTCCTGGCCTGGCTGTGCCTGACCCTCACCGAGTTCGAGCCGTTCCTCTACCAGGGTGGCTTCGCGCTGGTGGGGCTGGCGACGACGCTGGTCATCGCCGTCGTCGCCCACCCCACGGCTCGCCTCCTGCCGCGCGCGCTGGCCTGGCGGCCGCTGGTCTGGATTGGGCTGCGCTCCTACGGCGTCTACCTGTGGCACTGGCCGGTGTTCATGCTGACCCGCCCGCAACTGGACGTCACTCTCGACGGCGCGCCGCTGCTAGCCCTGCGGCTGGGGCTGACCTTCCTGCTGGCCGAGCTATCGTACCGCTTCGTCGAGACACCCATCCGACGCGGCGCGCTGGGTCGGGTGTGGAAGACGTGGCGTACGGCCCAGGGCGCACAGCGGCGGCGGCTCAGCGCCCGCTGGGGCACGCTGCTGGGGACGGGCGCGGCTTTCTCCGTCGCGCTGGGTATCGCCGTCGCGCAGGCCCAGCCGCCCCCGCCGCCCGACTACCTGGCGGTGACGGCGGTGGACACGATGAGTGATCCGCCTGCGGCAGGGGCCGCCGGAAGGTCGCCGGGGGTGGAGGGGGCATCTCAAGCCGAGGCGCCCGCTACGTCACCGACCGTCGACACGGAACCGGCCAACGCGGCCGCGCCCCATGCGCCGACAGATAGCCCTCATGCGCCGCCGGACGTGGCGAGCGAGGTCACGGCCATGCGGCGGGTCAATCCGGAGCGGCCGTCCCCCGCTGGTGAGAATGCTGACCCGCCGCCCACGCCGGCTGAGACCGCGACGGACACCGCGCAGACCAGCCAGGCGGCACCCAACGGCGGCGCGTCGCCGGCGACGCCCCTCAGCATCGCGGCGCAGACGCGCGTCGATCTGAACCTACGGGCCGGGCCAGACCGCGCCTTCGCCATCCTACGCACCCTCCCCAACGGTGACCCCATCACCCTGCTCGGCCAGTCCGAGACTGGCGACGGGTACAAGGTGCGCGCCGCCGTTGGGCCGGAGCGCTGGGTCCTGGCCGGGTTCGTCGCCACCGAACTGCCGCCCGACAGCCTGGCCCTGGT
>CAZLBQ010000686.1:0-2961 GCA_964557745.1 uncultured Anaerolineales bacterium | reverse complement strand
GTTTGGCGGCGCCAAGGGCGGCGTTGTGGCCGATCCCAAGGCCATGTCGATGCATGAGTTGGAGAACATGACCCGCCGCTACGCCTCGGAGATCAGCGTCCTGATGAGCCCGCAGGGCGACATCCCGGCGCCGGACATGGGGACGAACGCTCAGACGATGGCCTGGATCATGGATACCTACTCCATGCACAAGGGCTACTCGGTGCCTGCCGTTGTCACCGGCAAGCCGCTGGAAATTGGCGGCTCATTTGGGCGCAATGAAGCGCCAGGGCGGGGCGTTATGTTCGTGGCTCGTGAGGCGCTGAGCCGCATGGGCAAGAGCATCGAGGGTGCGACGGCGGCCGTCCAGGGCTTTGGCCAGGTCGGGCGGACGGTAGCCTCGTTGATGCAAGGCAAGGCTGCGACCATCGTGGCCGTCAGTGATACCCAGGGCGGCATCTACAACCCCCACGGGCTGGATGTGGAGACCCTTATCCAGTACAAGAAGCAGACCGGGTCGATTGTCGGCTTCCCAGGCGCTGAAGGCGTCACCAACGCCGAGTTGCTGTCACTGGCAGTGGATGTGCTGATTCCGGCGGCGATGGAGAACCAGATCACGGCCTACAATGCCAGCCACATCCAGGCCCCGCTGGTGGTCGAGGCCGCGAACGGCCCTACCACGCCAGAGGCCGACCGCATCCTGCGTGATAAGGGTATCCTCGTCATCCCCGACATCCTCGCCAACTCGGGTGGTGTCACCGTCTCCTACTTTGAGTGGGTGCAGGGGCTACAGCACTTCTTCTGGACCGAGCGCGAGATTAATGTGAAGCTGCGCGACATCATTCTGAAGGCCTATGATGAGGTGGCGCGGCTGGCCGAGCAGAAAGGCTTGGACATGCGCACGGCGGCCTACATGCAGGCCGTCCGCCGCGTCCACGACGCCACTCGCATCCGTGGCATCTACCCGTAAGCCGTGAAGCGTAAAACGTGAAACGTGGCATGAGACGGAGGCCACGTTTCACGTTTTGCGTTTCGCGTTTCACTCCATGGACACCATTACCCTCCAACTGACGGCGATGGCGCACGGCGGCTCGGCGCTAGGGCGGGCCGGCGACAAGGTCGTCTTCGTCCCGTACACGTTGCCTGGCGAGACAGTCGAGGTTCGCATTGTCGAGGACCGCGGTCGCTGGGCTAACGCCGAGTTGGTGCGCATCGTGGAGCCGTCGCCCGACCGTATCGCGCCGCCGTGCCCCCACTTTGGGCCGCGCGATCCCGATGCGCGTGGCGCGCCGGCCCCCGACCCGTCGCTGGTAAGTGGCTGTGGCGGCTGTCAGTGGCAGCACATCTCATATGCGGCCCAACTCAAGCTCAAGCAGGCCATCGTGCGCGACCAGTTCGCTCGCGTCGGCAAGCTGCCAGACGTCGAGGTGCGGCCCACGCTGGGCATGGAGGATCCCTGGTACTACCGTAACCATGTCCAGATGCACGTATCGCCGGCGGGGCCGCTAGGCTTCCGCGCCCTGCGCGAGCACACCGTCATCCCCATCCAGGTGTGCTTCATCATGGCGCCGGACGTCGAGGACCTGTGGCGCAGCCTGGACCTGGAGTTCTCGGAGTTGCGGCAGGCCATCCTGCGCGCCGACATGGGCGCCGACGACAGCCTGGTGCTGCTCAAGACCGAGTTCGATGAGTTGCCCGAATTGGAAGTCGATTTCCCGGTGTCCATCAACCTGGAGTTGATGCAGGGTGAGGTGGTCAACCTGATTGGCGCGCCCTGGCTGACGGCCCATGTCGCGGGCCGCGACTTCCGCGTGTCGGCCGCGTCGTTCTTCCAGGTCAATACCATCATGGCCGAGGAGCTGGTGCGGCTGGTGCGCGAGGCCCTGCGGCCCCAAAGCGGCCAGACGCTACTAGACCTGTACTCTGGGGTCGGCCTGTTTGGCCTGGTCCTCGCCGACGAGGTCGGGCAGGTGGTCGCCGTGGAGGAGAGCGTAGCGGCGGTGGCGGACTGGCGGGTCAATGCCGCCGGTCTGGACAACGCCACAGTCCACGAGGGCGCAGTGGAGAAGGTCCTGCCGACGCTCCAGGGGCCGGCGCACCTGGCCGTCCTCGACCCACCGCGGGCCGGGTGCGCCCCGGAAGCCCTCGACGCGCTCGCCGCGCTGCGGCCGGCCCGCATCGCCTACGTCTCGTGCGACCCGGCCACCCTGGCGCGCGACGCCGCGCGGCTGGTCAACAAAGGCTACCGCCTGCGCTACGTCCAGCCGGTTGACATGTTTCCGCAAACGTGGCACATTGAGTGTGTCGCGCTCTTCGAGGCCGCAGCAACAGCCGTCGCGCCGCCTGGGGGCCGACACGGTCCGCCCGCGAAGGGTGGAGGTGAGGGACAGCATGAGCGCTCAACTCGATCCAGCAACCCGCGCCAGTCTGGTCAGTCTGGGGGACGCCCGCGTCGATCTGATCGTTCGCACCGTCGGTAAGCCCGGCCAATACACCCAGGCGTGCGCTGCCCAGGGCATCGAGATTCGGCATCTGTTCAACCTGCTGCCCGGTATGGCGGTCTCGGCGCCCGCCGCTGCTATCCTGCGGCTGGCGGATGAAGATTGGGTCACCGCCGTCGAGTTCGACCGCGAAGTGCGCACGATGTGAATAGGGGCTAGGCGCTGGGGGCTAGTGACATCGGGAGTGTCTGATTACTGCCCACTGGTTCGCTCCCCGCTGACCCCTAGCCCCTGCCCCCTGCCCCCCAACCCCTAACCCCTGTTCTAGGAGGTGTCATGGACCCGACGAAACTCCATCCCACGTTACAGGCGGTGCCGGGTGAGAATGCGCAAGCGCGCGAGGTAGGCGGCGCGGCCGGCGAGCCGCCGCCGCCCATGCCGGTCCTTGTCTGCTTTTTCTCGGCGGGGGTCCCCGCCCGCGATGTCGCCGGCGCGCCCCTGTAGCCGCCCTTCGGCCCCATCCACACCGCGGGCATGCCGG
>CAZLBQ010000685.1:0-2962 GCA_964557745.1 uncultured Anaerolineales bacterium | reverse complement strand
GGTTCAGCTCCGGCCTGTGGCCCTTCTCCATCCTGGGCTGGCCCGACGACACGCCGGACCTGCGGACGTACTACCCCAACTCCGTGCTGGAGACGGGCTACGACATCCTGTTCTTCTGGGTGGCGCGCATGATCTTCTTTGGCCTGGAGATGATGGGCGACATCCCGTTCCACACCGTGTACCTGCACGGCCTGGTGCGCGACGAGTTGGGTCGCAAGTACTCCAAGTCGCTTGGCAACGCCCTGGACCCCATGGAGGTGATCGAGCAGGTGGGGACGGACGCGCTGCGCTTCACGCTCATGACGTCCAGCACGCCCGGCAACGACGCCAAGCTGTCCGAGAAGGCGCTGACGGCGGGCCGCAACTTCATGAACAAGCTGTGGAACATCGCACGCTTCGTGTTGAGCAACCTGGAGCCGACGGCCCCGCTCGCAGCGCCCGGCGCTGAGGACTCGGCGCTCACCCTGGCGGACAAGTGGATTCTGTCGCGTCTCGACGACCTGACGGCCAGCGTGACGCGGCTGTTCGAGGCGTACCAGTTCGGCGAGGCGGGCCGCCAGGTGCGCGACTTCCTGTGGGACGAGTTCGCGGACTGGTACGTGGAGATGAGCAAGATTCGTCTGCAAGGCGACGACACCGAGGCGCGGGCGACGGCCCAGGCCGTGCTGGCGACGGTGTTGGAGCAGGCGCTACGCCTGTTGCACCCCTTTGCGCCGTTCATCACCGAGACGATCTGGCAGAAGCTGACCGCACTCAGTACTCAGCACTCAGGACCCAGCACTCGGCCGACCATCATGCTCGCGCCGTGGCCGACGCCGTGCGGGCGGCGTGACGAGCAGGCCGAGGCGGACATGGACCTCGTGCGCGACCTCATCCGTGCCATCCGCAACGCACGCGCCGAGTACAACGTGGAGCCGGGGCGGCGTATCGCGGCTATTGTGAGCGCGGGTGACCGGCAGGCCCTGCTGCGCGACCAGGCGCCCATCATCGAGTTCCTGGCGCGGGTGGACCCGGCGCGGCTGGACATCACAGACGCCCTGGACGCGCCGCCGGCGCAGGCGGTGTCGCTGGTGATTGGCGACGGGGTCCAGGCCTATCTGCCCCTGGCCGGCCTGCTGGACTTGGACAAGGAGCGCGAGCGGTTGAGCAAGGAGCTGGCCGAGGCGTCGGGGGAGATGCAACGGACGCAAGCCCTGCTGGACAAGCCGGGCTTCGCGGACAAGGCCCCGGCCCACGTGGTCCAGGGGGCGCGCGACAAGCTCGCCGCCGCGACGGAGCGCTACCAGACGCTGACGCAACGGCTAGCAGAGTTGTAGGTTTGTCGGCAAATAGGAAGATGACTATACTTAGCTGACGTTAGCCAACGTCAGCTAAGTATGTTTTGGCGGAACACAGGAGGGTCGTATGGCTCGAAAACCGTCAGTGAAGTTAGTGACAGCGACAGAGGCGAAGAACCACTTTGGCGACATCATCAAAGGCGCTTACCTGCGCGATGAACATCTCATCGTCAAGCGCGATGGTATCCCTGTGGTAGCCATTGTATCCATCGCTGAGTATGCGCGGCTGGTGGGCCTTGACCATGTTGCGGCGGAAGAAGCATCGCTTCTAGCCTTGAGTCGACAAGAAGGCGACGCACGAGCGCGCCTGGCCCAGTTTCTAGCCGAGGTTCATGCGCAAATGCCGGTCACGGCGGAGGAAGAAGCCGAGGAAGACGTCGCGGCCGCGGTTGAGGCGGCGCGCCGATCAGCATGATCCCTGTTGTCCTCGATACCAACGTGCTGGTAAGTGCTCTCATTGTGCCTCTAGGCAAGCCAGCGCGGATTCTAAGCCAGCTTGCCGAACTGCAGCTTATCATGACCAAGGAGATTCTGGCTGAGGTCAATCGCGCGCTGCACTATCCTCGGGTCCAGCGCAAGTACAACCTCGGCGAGGAGATCATTGAGGCCTACCTGGAGCGACTTTGAAACGCGAGTCTCCTCGTGACGCCAACGACGCGAGTGACTGCAAGTCGTGACCCAGATGATAATAAGTTCCTGGCCTGCGCCAAAGAAGGTGAGGCGAGCTACGTTGTCAGTGGTGATCCTCATCTGGTGGAGCTAGGCATATGGGAAGGCATCCCCATCTTGACCCCGGCGGCTTTTCTCGATGTGTTGTCGCCTCTTCCCCCCCTGTGATATAATCTTCACCAACTTTCTCCCGCGCCCTGTTACAATGAGAGAGACTCCCAGTGCCCGCTGGTCGAGACGGAAGCTGTTCTGCTAACGCGAGGAGGACGTATGGCGAAGGGCCAGGCCGACAAAGCGAAGGGGAAATCGCACGGGAAGGACGAGGCAGACGTGGCGCTCGCCGCCAAAGGTAAGGCACAGTCAAAAGGGGAGGCTGGCCCGGACCCAGCGCCAAAGGCCGGGAATGGGGCGCCTGTCACGGGGCTGACAGCCTCGGCCGAACACGTCAGCAGCGACGCCACACCCGGTGACGGCATCCCTCATCAAAAGAAGCCCAAGCTCTCGGATCAGGTCTATCTCAAACATCTGGCCCAACTCCAGATTGAGTTGGTCAAGTTCCAGGAGTGGATCAAGTACAAGGGGCTGAAGGTGGTTGTGCTGTTCGAAGGGCGCGACGCAGCGGGCAAGGGCGGCGTCATCAAGCGCATCACCGAGCCGCTCAACCCCCGCTACGCCCGCGTCGTTGCCCTGCCGCCGCCCACCGAGCGCGAGAAGACGCAATGGTACTTCCAGCGCTATGTGGCGCACCTGCCCGCCGCGGGCGAAATCTGCCTGTTCGACCGTAGCTGGTACAACCGCGCCGGCGTCGAGCACGTCATGGGTTTCTGCAGCGACGAGGAGTACCAGGAGTTCCTGCGCGCGTGTCCCGAGTTCGAGCGCATGCTCATCCGCTCGGGCATCCTCCTCATCAAGTACTGGTTCTCGGTCAGCGACGAGGAGCAGGAGCGCCGCTTCCA
>CAZLBQ010000684.1:0-2972 GCA_964557745.1 uncultured Anaerolineales bacterium | reverse complement strand
AACCCGCGTCCGCCGAATATTTGTCTGACAGACGGCTAACCAAAGTCTAACGAGACAGAGATGCAATTGTCATGCTGAGTGACCGATGCCGCGAGCGGCAGGCACGCGGGCAGAACTGTCGGAAGGTCGTGAATGTCATGCTGAGCGAAGCGAAGCATCTCGCTTTCGCAGACGAGACCCTTCACTTCATTCAGGGTGCTCGTCGAAAGTGATACGTTCAAATTTCTACTGTCGTCGCAGCAGGGCTTCGAGGCCGAGCAGATAGGACAGCGGGCCGAAGCCGAGAATCTGGCCGACGCAGACGGGGGCCAGCACCGACTGGTGGCGGAAGGTCTCGCGGGCGTGGACGTTGGACAGGTGGACCTCGACGGTCGGCAGGCCGACGGCGGCGATGGCGTCGCGCAGGGCGTAGGAATAGTGGGTGAACGCGCCGGGGTTGATGAGGACGGCGTCGGCCCAGCCCCGCGCCTCGTGCAGGGCGTCGATGAGCGCGCCCTCGTGGTTGGACTGGAGGATGCGCAGGTCGGCGCTGGCCTGGGCCGCCTGGTCGAGGAGCATCTCGTTGATCTCGGTCAGCGTCGTCGCGCCGTACACGCCCGGCTCGCGCGTCCCCAGCAGGTTCAGGTTTGGCCCGTGCAGAACGAGAATGTTCATCCCTCTCTCCATGAAGACGCAGCATGTCGGCCAGACCTGACAGGTCTTGAAGACCTGTCAGGTCTACAGCGCGCCCTCAATCACCGCTGCGATGGCCCGCTTGACGGCGTCGGGCGATATGTCGGTCACGACGGCTACGTCGCCGATGGCGCGCGCCAGGATGAAGCGCAGCTGGCCGCCCGCCCGCTTCTTGTCCACGCCCATGACGGCGTAGACCTCCTCGACGGCGTAGCCCTGGACGCGCGTCGGCAGGCCCAGCCGCGCCAGCGTCGTCGCGACGCGGTCGGCCAGGGCCGCTGGGGCGTAGCCGATGTCGGCGGCCAGCCGCCCCGCCGCCACCATCCCCACCGCGACGGCCTCACCGTGGCGCAGCCGGAACTGGCTGACCGTCTCGAAGGCGTGGCCGAAGGTGTGGCCCAGGTTGAGGACGGCGCGGCGGCCCTGCTCGTAGGGGTCGGCCTCGACGACGCGCTGCTTGACCTGGACGGCGCGGGCGATGGCCCAGGCCAGCGGCTCGACCTGCCCCCCTTCCAGCCGCGTGAACAACTCCGGGTCATCGATGATACCGGCCTTGACGACCTCGGCCAGCCCGGCCCGCAAGTCGGCGTCGGGCAGCGTGTCCAGGGTCGCCAGGTCGGCCACGACGAGGCGCGGCGTCTTGAACACGCCGACCAGGTTCTTGCCCTGGGGCAGGTCGACACCCACCTTGCCGCCCACGGAGGCATCGACCATGCTTAACAAGGTCGTCGGCGCCTGGACGAAGGCCACGCCGCGCAGGTAGGTGGCGGCGACAAAGCCGACGGTGTCGCCGATGACCCCACCGCCCAGGGCGACGACCGTCGTCTCCCGACCCAGCCGGGCGGCGAGCAGGGCGTCGTAGGCCAGGCGGACGGTGTCCAGGGTTTTGTGTTCTTCGCCGGCGGGGAGGACAACCAGGTGGTGGGCGAGACCGGCCGCCGCGAGGCTGGCCTCGACGGCCGCGGCGTGGTGCGGGGCGACGCGGGTGTCCGAGACGAGGGCGACGGGGCCGGTCAGGCCGCGTTCGGTGAGCAAGGCGCCGAGCCGGGTCAGCAGGCCGCGCCCGACCAGGACATCGTAGACGCCGTCGGGGGCGGTGACCGTCAGTCCGGTCGGTTGCGCCAGTTCGGTATTCATGGCATACTCTCTGTCGTGAAGCGTTGGACCATTATAGCATAAAGGAGATAGGATGCAGTACACGAAGCTCGGCCGCACCGGCCTCCAGGTGAGCCGCCTGTGCCTCGGCACCATGAACTTCGGCCCGCTGACCAGCGAGGCCGACTCCTACGTTGTCATGGACCGTGCGCTGGAGCACGGTATTAACTTCTTCGACACCGCGAACGTCTACGGCTGGCGGCTCGGCGAGGGCGTCACGGAGAACATCGTGGGGCGCTGGTGGGCGCAGGGCGGCGGGCGGCGCGACAAGGTGGTCCTGGCGACGAAGGTCTACGGTCGGATGGGCGAGTGGCCCAATCAGTCACGCCTGTCGGCGCTGCACATCATCCGCGCCTGCGAGGCCAGCCTGCGCCGCCTGCAGACCGACTACATCGACCTGTACCAGATGCACCACATCGACCGTGACACGCCCTGGGAGGAGATCTGGCAGGCGATGGAGACGCTGACGCGCCAGGGTAAGATCATCTACGTCGGGTCGAGCAACTTCGCAGGCTGGCACATCGCCCAGGCCAACGAGATCGCCCGCCAGCGCGGGTTCATGGGCCTGGTGTCTGAGCAGAGCCTCTACAACCTGGCGGAGCGGACGGTCGAGTTGGAAGTGCTGCCCGCCTGCGCCGCCTACGGCCTGGGCGTCATCCCGTGGAGCCCGCTGGGCGGCGGCTTCCTGGGCGGGGCGCTGCAGAAGGCGAGCGAGGGCCGCCGCGCCAACGAGGGGTTGCAGCAGCGTGTCGAGGAGCACCGGTCCCAGTTGGAAGCCTACGAGGCGCTGTGCCGCGAGCTTGGGGAAGCCCCGGCTGACGTGGCGCTGGCCTGGCTGCTGGCCAACCCCGTTGTGACGGCGCCCATCATCGGCCCGCGCACCCTGGACCAGTTCAACGGCGCGCTGCACGCCCTGGATATTCAACTGTCCGAGGCGACGATGAAGCGCCTGGATGAGATCTTCCCCGGCCCCGGCGGCGCCGCCCCGGAAGCCTACGCGTGGTAGCGCAGGCCACCTCGCACCGCTGACTGTCTGAGGGCACGCGGATGAACGCGGAAAAGATGGTTCTCGCGGATCAGACCCCTAGAATTCTGAATCCGCGTTCATCCCAGTTTCCGCGTCTATCTGCGTGCTCGCCCGGAGG
>CAZLBQ010000683.1:0-2988 GCA_964557745.1 uncultured Anaerolineales bacterium | reverse complement strand
CGCATCTTCGTCATGGGCGGCGGCAGCGGCCGCAAGAACGCGGCGGGCCGCCTGGACCACGGCGGGCGCTGGCGCGCCGAGGCTGAGTGGCCCCTGGCGCGCACGAGGTTCACGCCCTACTACCTGCGCAGCGGCGGCGGGTTGACTGTGGATCCCCCCACCATCCCCCCTACCCCCTTCCTCCCCCACTTGAGGGGGGAGGAAGGGGGAGCCGAGCGACGCGAGGCGGGGGAAGGTGGGGGAGACCGTCCCGCCAGCTTCACCTATGACCCGGCCCACCCCGTGCCCACCATCGCCGCCAGTTCGAGCGGCCTCCTGGAGATCGCCCCCCTGGGCGACGGCCTGGACCCCTTCTGGAGCCAGAACATCTCGCCCTGGCTGCGGCTGCGCAGCATCGTCATCGAGGGCGCGGCGCACCAGCAGCCCCAGCTCGGCATGGTGGCCGCCGCGCCGCCCTACCGCCCGCTGGCCGAGCGGCCCGACGTCCTCGTCTTCCAGACCGAGCCACTCGAAGCGGCCGTCGAGGTCACGGGACCGGTCGAGGTCGTGCTCTGGATCTCGTCGGCGGCGGTGGATACCGACTTCACGGCCAAGCTGGTCGACGTTTACCCGCCCAACGCGGACTACCCCGGCGGCTACCACCTCAACCTGACCGACTCCATCATCCGTTGCCGCTACCGTCATAGCTGGACCCATCCGACGCTGATGACGCCGGGCGAGATCTACCAGGTCCGCATCTCCCTCGCCCCGACCAGCAACCTGTTCCAGGCCGGGCACCGCATTCGGCTGGACATCTCCAGCAGCAACTTCCCGCGTTTCGACCTGAACCCGAACACAGGTGAACCCATGGGCCGCCACACCCACACCGTCGTGGCGCGCAACACCGTCTACCTGGACGCCGCGCATCCATCGCACGTCGTGCTGGCGGTGATTCCAGCCGGTAGAGAGCCATAGGGAGACCAACGTGACAACCACAGCCGACATTGTCGTGATTGGCGGGGGCTGCATGGGGACCAGCATCGCCTGGCAGTTAGCGCGGCGCGGCGCGGGCCGGGTCGTCCTGGTCGAGCGCGAGGCCATCGCCGCCGGCGCGTCCGGCTGGACCGGGGCCATCGTCCGCACCCACTACACCCACCCCGTCCTGGTCCGCATGGCCCTGCGCTCGCTGCGCGTCTTCCAGGAATTCCCGTCCCTCGTCGGCGGGCCGCCCGTCTTCCACCGCACCGGCTTTCTCGTCCTCGTCGGGCCGGACGACGCCGACGCCCTGGCCGCCAACGTCGCCATGCAGCGCGAGCAGGGTGTCGAGGCCAGGTGCCTGTCAGTGGCCGACGCCCAGGCCGTCGAGCCGCGCCTCGCCCTCGACGGCGTCGCCGCCGTGGCCTGGGAACCCGACTCCGGCTACGTTGACGCCCCCGAAGCCACCGCCGCCTTCGCCGACGCCGCGCGGCGGGCCGGCGTGGACATCCGCGTTGGGCGGCCCGTGACCGGCCTCCTGGCGTCGGGTGGCCGGCTCCAGGGCGTCGGCGTGGGCGACGAGACGATCGCCACGCGGACCGTCGTCGTCGCGGCGGGCTACCGCACCCGCGACCTCGCCGCCACCGTCGGCGTCGATGTGCCCCTGACGCCGGTCCGCCACGACATCGCCCTGGTCGAACGCGCCGCCGCGTTTGGCCCGCTCCACCCCGTCATCTCCGACCGCGTCCTGGGCTTCTTCTGCCGCCCCGACGGTCAGCGCGCGCGCGTCGGCACCACGGCCCCCTACGACGGCGCCATCGACCCCAATGTGGAAGGCCACGCGCCGCCCACCGCCCACGAGGCCGAGCGCCTGACCGACGGCTATCGCCGCCGCTTCCCGTCGGCGCACGCCGTCCACGTCGGCGGCTTCTCGTGCGCCTACGACTGCTCGCCCGACTTGCAGCCCATCCTCGGCGCGGTCGACGGCGTCGCTGGCCTGGTCCTGGCGACGGGGTTCAGCGGCCACGGTTTCAAGCTCAGCCCCGTCATCGGTGAACTGCTGGCCGAGCGGATACTGACCGGCGCGCCGGCCGCCTTCGACCTGGACCTGTTCAACCTGCGGCGCTTCGCCCTCGGCGCGCCCATTGGCTCGGAGCGCCCGTACACCGTGGCGACCCTGGGGTGACCACCATGACCAGGCCTGAGCGGGCGCTGCGCGTCGGCGCGGATGTGGGCGGGACCTTCACCGATGTCGTCATCCTCGACGCCGCGGGGCGTATCTGGACCCACAAAGCGCCGTCCACGCCGCCGAACTTCGAGACCGCCGTCCTGACCGCCGTTGGGCGCCTGCTGGCCGAGACGCCGGGCGGGGGCCAGGCGGTGCGGGAAGTCGCCCACGGCACGACGGTGGCGACCAACGCCGTCCTTGAACATCGCGGCGCTCACACGGCCCTCGTCACAACACGCGGCTTCCGCGACGTGCTCGAGCTGCGCCGCATCCGCGCGCCCCAGATGTACGATCTGTTTTGGGACAAGCCGCAGCCGCTGGTCGAGCGCTACCTGCGGCTGGAGGTCACGGAGCGTATGTCGGCCCAGGGTGACGTGCTGACGCCCCTGGCTGAGACCGAGTTGCCCGCCCTCGCCGAGCGGCTGGCCCGCGCGGGCGTCGCGTCCGTCGCCGTCTGCTTCCTGCACGCCTACGCCAACCCGGCCCACGAGTTGGCCGTTGGCGCGTTCCTGAGCCAGCGATTGCCCGGCGTCCCGGTCTCGCTCTCACACCAGGTCTTGCGCGAGCGCAAGGAGTACGAGCGCACCGCCACCACCGTCGTCAACGCCTACGTGCGGCCCATCATGGCGCGCTACTTGAGCGCGCTGCACGACGGCCTGGGGGCGCTGGACATCCACGCACCGCTGCTCATCATGCAGTCGGCGGGTGGCCTGACGCCCGCCAGCGATGCCGCCGTGCGCCCGGTCTACGTGCTCGAGTCGGGGCCGGCGGCGGGCGTCCTGGCGGCCCAGTTCACCCTGGCCCGG
>CAZLBQ010000682.1:0-3010 GCA_964557745.1 uncultured Anaerolineales bacterium | reverse complement strand
CGGTCTCGACCGTGACGCCCAGTCCCTCCCCGACCCCCTAGACAGCCTGGAGACCATGACCCTACCCAACGCTATCCTCGACGCCCTGTATGCCCACGCCCGCGCTGAGTACCCGAACGAGTGCTGTGGGGCGCTTTGGCATGTGACCGACGCTGACGGCGAACGCTGGGAAGTCCAGCCGTGCGTCAACGTCCAGAACGACCTCCACGCTCAGGATCCGCGCCGCTACCCCCGCGACGCTCGCACCGCCTACACCATCTCGCCCCGCGAGTTGCTCCACATCAACCGCCGCGCCGACGAGCCGGGCCAGCGCCTCGCCGTCCTCTACCACTCTCACCCCGACCACGACGCCTACTTCTCCCCGGAGGACGTCTATTTCGCCGCCCCGCTGGGCGAGCCGACCTACCCCGGCGCGTCCTACCTCGTCGTCTCCGTCCGCCACGGCGAGGTCCAGGGCCACCGCTGCTTTGAGTGGGACGCCGCCCAGGGCCGCTTTGTCGAAGGAGACTGCTGACATGATCCCCGTGTTCGACGGCCACAACGACACCCTGCTCAACCTCTATCGGCCCGACCGTGGTGGCGGCCGCTCCTTCTTCGCGCGGGGCGAGCGCGGCCACCTCGACCTGCCCCGCGCCCGCGACGGCGGCTTTGCCGGCGGCCTGTTCGCCTGCTTCGTCCCGACCCCGCGCCCGCCCGGAACAGACGAGAACCGTGAGCCGCTCAAGACCGCCGCCGGCTTCGAGGCCCCCCTCGCCGCGCCCATCGACCAGCCCTACGCCCTCCAGACGACGCTGGCGCTGGCCGCGCTGCTCTTCCGCCTGGAGGCGCAGGCCGAGGGCCAACTCAAGGTCGCTCGCGCCGCCGACGAGGTCGCCGCCTGCCTGCGCGACGGCGTCCTCGCCGCCGTCCTCCACATCGAGGGTGCGGAGGCCATCGACCCCGACCTGGACGCTCTCGAGGTGCTCTACCAGGCGGGCCTGCGCTCCCTCGGCATCGTGTGGAGCCGCCCGAACGTGTTCGCCCACGGCGTCCCGTTCCGCTTCCCATCGTCGCCCGACACCGGCCCCGGCCTGACCGACGCCGGCCGTGAACTCGTTCGTAGGTGCAACCGCCTGGGCATTCTGGTCGACCTGTCCCACTTGAACGAGCGGGGCTTCTGGGACGTGGCCGCCCTGTCCGACGCGCCGCTGGTGGCGACGCACTCCAACGCCCACGCCCTGTGCCCCGTGACGCGCAACCTCACCGACCGCCAACTCGACGCCATCCGCGCCTCGGACGGTATGGTCGGCCTCAACTTCGCCGTCAGCTTCCTGCGCCCCGACGGGTTGAACGACCCCGACACGCCCCTGAGCGTCATGGTCGACCACATCGACTACCTCGTGGCGCGCCTGGGCATCGACCGCGTCGGCTTCGGCTCGGACTTCGACGGCGCGAAGGTCCCTGCCGCGCTAGGCGATGTCAGCGGCCTGCCTCGCCTGCTCGACGCGCTGCGCTCCCGCGGCTACGACGACGCGGCCCTGCGCAAGCTCGCCCACGAGAACTGGCTGCGCGTCCTGCGCCTCACCTGGCGCGCCTGAGATGCGTTTGACGAACGTGCCACTTTGTGCTATCATTGTCCTTAACTGAACACGGTGCTCTTATCCAGAGGGGTGGAGGGAACGGCCCTGTGAAGCCCCGGCAACCGTGGGATGAAGGAAGAGTTAGGAATTAAGAATTAGGAAGGAAGACGAATCCTTAATTCTTAATCCATAATTCTTAATTTCTCTCCATTGGTGCCAACTCCGTCAGCCGCCATTGTGGCGCTGAAAGATGAGAGCAAGAGACACCTGTCCTCTTGCCTCTTCTTTGGAAGAGGTTTTTTCTTGTCGGTTGAAAGTGTCAAGTTGAAGGTTGCAGGTCGGGAGTCTTAACCTTCAACTTTCAACCTGTAACCTTCAACCCAACCCGGATAGGAATGCCGCATGAGCCAACTCGACTCTCGCTACCTCCAATACCTGTCGCAGGGCGTCCTCGTCTACGACGGCGCGATGGGCACGTCGCTCCAGACCATGAACCTCACCGCCCAGGACTTCGTCGGCGACGCGTACTGGGGCTGCAACGACTTCCTCGTCATCTCCAAGCCCGACGCCGTCGCCCGCGTCCACCGCTCCTTCCTGGAGGTCGGCTGCAACGTCCTGGAGACCGACACCTTCCGCTCCAACCGCATCACCCTGCGCGAGTACGGCCTCCAGGACCGCGTCGTCGAGATCAACCGCGCCGCCGCCGAGCTAGCCAGGGGCCTGGCGCGCGAGTTCGACACCGCCGAGCGCCCCCGCTTCGTCGCCGGCTCCATCGGTCCCAGCGGCCTGCTGCCCTCGTCCACCGACCCCGTCCTGAGCAACGTCACGTTCGCCGAGCTGGTGGAGACGTTCCGCGAGCAGGCCGTCGGGCTGCTGCTGGGCGGCGTCGACGCCCTCCTGATTGAGACCTCCCAGGACATCCTGGAGGTCAAGGCCGCCATCTTCGGCATCCAGCGCGCCTTCAGTGAGGTCGGGCGCCGCGTCCCCCTCCAGGCCCAGGTGACCCTCGACACGTCCGGCCGCATGCTGCTGGGCACCGACATCGCCGCTGCCCTGACGACGCTCCAATCCTTGCCCATCGACCTCGTCGGCCTCAACTGCTCCACCGGGCCGGAACACATGCGCGAGCCGATCCGCTACCTCACCGAGAACGCCCGCCTCCCCGTGTCGTGCATCCCCAACGCCGGCCTGCCCCTCAACACTGGTGTCGGCGAGGCCGTCTACCCCGCCCAGCCCGCCGAGATGGCCGCCCAGTTGGGCGAGTTCGTCCACAAGTTCGGCGTCCGCGTCGTCGGCGGCTGCTGCGGCACCACCCCGGCCCACCTGGCCGCCATCAACCAGGCCGTGCATGACACCCCGCCCGCGAGCCTGAGCTTCACCTTCCGTCCCGCGACCCACGACGCCTGGACCCACCTCGAGCGCGTCGACGCGCCCGACCTGCCCCTCGTCTC
>CAZLBQ010000681.1:0-3020 GCA_964557745.1 uncultured Anaerolineales bacterium | reverse complement strand
CTCGGCCTCGGCGCGGATGCGGCGCACCTCGCGGTCGATGTCCTCCTCGATGCGCTTCAGCGCCTTCTGGCGGGCGTCCTCATCGATGCGAGTGATGATGTACTGGGCGAAGTAGAGGACGCGGTCCAGGTTGCGGCGGCTGATGTCGAGCAGCAGGCCCAGGTAGCTGGGGACGCGCCGCGTGTACCAGATGTGGGCGACGGGCGAGGCCAGTTCGATGTGGCCCATGCGCTCGCGGCGCACGCGCTCGCGCGTGACCTCGACGCCGCATTTGTCGCAGACGATGCCGCGATAGCGAATCTTCTTGTACTTGCCGCAGTAGCACTGCCAGTCCTTGGTCGGGCCGAAGATGGCCTCGCAGAACAGGCCGTCCTTCTCGGGGCGCAAGCGGCGGTAGTTGATCGTCTCCGGCTTGGTGACTTCGCCGTGCGACCAGGTGCGGATCTCCTCCGGAGAGGCGAGCGAAACACGAAAGGCGTTGAATTCCTTGAGGTCCAAAGCTGTTCCTCCTCACACAACATGCAAACTCGGTCCGGTACGCAGCCGTGACCAACCAGGGGGAGTGGCGCAGGCGCAATCGTGTAGCCCAACACCAACTCAGGGAGCCAGCCTGTGGCTCCAATGACCCGAGCGCGGGGGCGCAGCGCGGGAGAGGTGGATGGCCGCCGGGGGCAATGGTCAATTGTCAAGTCCCAATTGTCAATGAAGACCGGGGGATCATCATTGAGCATTGACGATTGACAATTGTCAATTGACACCTGGCTCTTTTGCTCGACACCTCTCGGCCGGGCGGCGCGGCTGGGCCGCGCGACGGGGCAGATAGGGGGTATGGAGTTGTCGTGACGAGACGCGCGGATAGGCGGGCAAAGGCGGCCCGCCATCGGGGTTGTGGTATGGCCGACCCTCCTCGGCCGGCGTGGGGGTAGCAGGGGGGCGATGGGCGCCGCGCGTGAGGCGCGCAGCACGGCAATCGCAAGGGAAGGGATGAGGGCGGAGACGGTGGGCTGAATAACAAGAGGATGATAACGGTCCACACCGCGACGCCGAACGACGAGTTGAAAAATGGTTTGATGCGCGGCGGCTTCCCCGCCAGCCCCGCGCTCAGGTCGATTGCCGCGCCCCTGCCTGCCACCTGGAAAGAATCAATTACTCATTATAGAGGATATTCAGGGTTTTGTCAAGTCTAAATTTAGGGTAAAACCCGCGTACTGGTTCGACGCCAGGGCGCGCGGGTTCTTACACCCGGCCCCATTGGTTGCGAGGATACACGCGGTGGCGGCGCCGGCCAGGGGCGAAGGTCGCCTGGCGAGCGCGCTCTCCAAGGCGTTGACGGCCACATAAAGCAGCCCGCATTTTCACATGGCGGCAAGCTAGCGGCGGTCGCCTACTGGCAGACCATTGACGAGCCACGCTTCTTCGACTACCTGACGTGGTGGACGTGGGGCGACGTGAACGGGTCGAACATGGAACCCCTGCTGGACCAGGGAGACAGCGGCGAGGTGGTCTTCACCCCGACCGGGCGGGTGTGGCTGGCCGGGGCGGCGGGCAAGATGGGCTATCTGCCGCCCGACCCGTACTGGTTCATGAGCAACGGGACGAACGGCGACGGGACGGATGGTCTGAAGTCGGTCTACACGCGGCCGAGTTGGTATCTGACGCCTACCCCCGTGCCGTAATCACTCGCATCTCGCTGCGTGCGGTCCCCCTCAAGCTTGACGGCTTGAGGGGGACCACCGAGCGGGAGCTTCAGAGGAGGAGGCCCGTGGTCTACGGCCAGGGGACACGCTCTGGCGCATAGTGGAGGAGGCTATCATAAGCTGATACCCACACTTCTTGCTCGGATACTATGCTCACTGCAAACAGGGAGGTTGGAATGGGACTGGGAACCTCTGTCCACGCCACGCCATCCCAGTGGAGGATTAGCCCATTCGACCCCACTGCCCAACCATCACTGGCCGAGCGCATGGCAACGGCGTTTAATGGCCGCTGGCCCAGATCGACAGGGCTAGGGACTGAGTTCCAGGCCGTCCCATCCCAATGTCGAATACTATAGCTGACAACCCAGCCATCGGTGGCCGACAGCATGGATAGCGAGACTAACGGCCAGTCATAGGGTCCTGGCGCTCGCGTCCAGGTATGACCATCCCAATGCAGCAGCACTTCGCCTGTAGGGGTCCATCGACAGCCGCCGCGCCCGCAGTTCTCATGGTACTCTCCGCCCGCTACCCACCCATCGGTTGCCGATACCATATCGATAGCCGATAGAGACGTTTTATCATCAGCACCTGGACTGTGTAAGGTTAGGACGACGCTCCAAGTCCGCCCGTCCCAATGCAGAATATCCGCGCCATCGGCCTCCAGCTGGCTGGCGACAGCCCAGCCATCGGTAGCCGAGACCATATCGATGGACCATAATGCCTTTTGAGTGGGGCTGGGGATATTCGTCCAGGCTACGCCATCCCAGTGCAGGATTACGCTTCCACTCGGATGGTAGAAACCCACGGCCCAACCATCGGTGGCCGATAGCATGTCCACTGAGCGTAGAGCGGCGGTGGTTGGGCTGGCTACCGTGGACCAGGTAAAGCCATCCCAGTGTAGGATGACACCTGCCCCGCCGACCGCCCAACCATCTGTAGAGGATACCATGGCTACATCGCCCAGTTTGGTGGAAGGTGGGACGGGGACCTGACGCCAGGCGAGGCGGAAAGCCTCGTGTTCGCGCTCGATGAGGGGCAGGTAGGCGTGATACTCGGCGGTAGCCGTCGCGGTGGGCGTGGCGGTGACGGTCGTACTCAGGGTCGGGGTGGCGGTGATGGTCGGCGTTGCCGTCGCGCCCGGCTCACTGGTAGTCGTGGGGGTGGCCGTCAGGGTCACGGTATGGGGTGAGCGCGTCGATGAAGCGCCCAGGACCCTCGAAGGGGCCAACGACGGTCAGGTAGACGCGGTCGAGCCGCAGCAGGCGCTCGGCCACGCGCTGGATGTCGGCGGTGGTCACGCGCTCGATCCGTTCGACCAGGTCA
>CAZLBQ010000680.1:0-3031 GCA_964557745.1 uncultured Anaerolineales bacterium | reverse complement strand
CCGGGGGCCACGTCAGGCCCAGGGACCGAGCGACCAAGGTTGCCAGAAGCCCGACCTTGCGCGGCTCCTTCTTCGTCGTGGTCGAGGGAGGGTCGTCGAGACCCAGGTCAGGCCGTAGATAGCGCGTCGCACCTCCGGCGCACGGCGGCGGCGGGGGCGCTTGCCCGTGCTGACGTGGGCGGTTCGGCCAGAACGGGCGTCGCTGAGATGGGCGCGGCACGTCGGGCCGCACGTGCGAGCCTGTCGGCGCCGATGGGAGATGTCAGCGCCGCATGCAGCGCAGCGGCGGGGCGGTGTAGGGGTACTACGGCACTCAGGCGCGGCGTTGCGTGCGTAGAAACTGTTGCCACGGGCGCGGCGCGTGCTTCTGGCGGTCGGTCGCGGGTTCGTGCTATCATTCATCGTCGGCGCGCCCTCCGTTGGCGCGGCGGCCATGCCCCCGGCCTGTCTCAAGCAGGCGCGGGGGTACTCTCGTCTACTCGTTGCCCTCGTTGCCCATCGCGCGGCGGATGTACTCCTCCACGTCGGCGCGGTGGTAGTAGCGATACGCGCCCGGCTGATACCGCCTTATGCTCGCCAGGCGGCCAGCGTCATCCCACCTTCGCCACGTCGCGGGGTCAACGCCCACCATGCGGGCCGCTTCCCTGGTACTCAGCCAGATCGTCGCATCGACCGGCATAGCTTGCACCTCTCGCCCAAGATGCGCCGATTGTATCATCTTGCTCCCTCCTATGTCAATTGTCCATATACCGATATGAAGAAAGTATCGGTAGCTACAGCCCGAAGCGGGCGGCGAGTATCGCCCCCAGCGCCGCGCGGTTGTCCGCTTGCAGCGCCTCGACGTAGATTTGGGTTGTCGCCAGCCGGGTATGCCCAAGCAGTTCTTGAACGTCGCGGGGGCGTCCCGTCGCCTCGTACAAGGCGCTGGCGGCGGCGTGTCGCACGGCATGGGGCGCGCATCCGAAGTACTTCTTCGTCACGTAGCGCAGGCCGTCGGCAGTGATGGGGAACACCGGCGCGTCAGGCTCCAGATCGCCACGCTCCACCAGGTAGGCGCGTAGGGCGGCGGCACACGCGGGGTCGATGTCCCGGTCATCCTCGGCCTTGCCCTTCGGCTTGTAGCGGATGGACATCGTACCGTCGGGATGCTCGATCACGTCACGACGGCGCAGCCCCAGCAGTTCGGCGCGGCGCAGGCCCAGCAGCAGCAGCAGCGTCAGCAGGGCGCGGTCACGGGTGTTGCTGACGGGGGCCAGGGGTACAGCGGACAGGGCGGGCGCGTGGACCTTGCCGTAGGGCGTCACCTTCGGCCTTTGCACGCCGACGGTGGGATTCGCGTCGGTTAGCCCCTTCTCGATGGCGCGGCGGTAGAAGGACGATATAGCCGTCAACCGTGCGCAGACCGTCGCATCGTCCAGGCCGGCCGCCTTCATCGCATCCCGCCAGCCGATCACGTCTTGTTGCTCCACTTCCCACGGGTGGCGGGCCACGTGCGCATTGAAGGCGCGCCATGCCTCGGCATAGGCGCGCTGGGTGTGCCGCGACAGATACCCGGTAAGCCAGGCTTCGGCTTCCTTCGCCCACCTCGCCGGGTCGGGCGCGGTCCTCAGTACCAGGTCGTTGGTCATGTCACTCTCCAGGTAGAAGCCCCGCCCACCACGCCAGCCAGCGGGCGGGGCATGGGTGATGTCACGCGCGGTCCTTCGGTCGGTACTGACACCATTCGCCGTTGCTCAATTTCTCGTTGCACGACCACCACGACCGGCCATCCCGTGACCGTCGCGTCATGGGCTTGTTGTGGTACGGGCAGATCGGCGGCTCACCTGTCGTGGCGGTGGTCGAGGGCGCGGCCGGCCTGGATGCGGCGGGCGTCCAGTCGTGCTTCAGCAGCCAGCGTTCCAACTCCTGGGCCTGATTCAGCACGTCGCCGACCCGGCTGGCGCGCATCGTCAATTGGTAGTCGAAGCCAGCGGGCGACAGGACTCTGACATTGATGCTCGCGGGGGCTTCGGTGAAGCCGAACGGCGCGGCCGCCCCGGTGGGGACGGTCGTGCCGTTGGCGTTGGCGTTGGCGGTCATCGGCTACACCTCCTCGACCGGCTCGACGCGCGGGCGGCGGGTGATGACGGCTACACTGTCGGCGGTGATGCCGACCGGCGCGGGCTTCGGGGCGGGGGCCAGCAGGCCGATTAGCCTTTGGTGCTTGCAGACCATGTGCCGATAGGCGGCGTCCTCGCAGGAGCAGGTATCGGCTTCCCATCCATCGGCCAGGCGGGTCACGGTGTACACCTTGCCCGGCTCAGTCTGGCTTTCCACGTGCCAGACGAGGCGGCCAGCCACTTGGCGGGCGGTGACGTGCCTGGCGGCGCGCTCGCTCAAATGGCGGGCGGCCAAGTTGACAGCGGCGGCGTTGCGGTTGTCATCGGCGCGGGTCGGAGATAGACTTGTCATTGTCGTTGGGGCCTCCACCCCTTCGGCCTGGGCGTCGGGTGCTCGTAACACCGCGACGCCTCTCTCTTTCACTGACACCATTATAGCACACTCGCGCAACTAATGCAAGTACCGCGAACCGACAAACAGCCGACAAAGCAAACCGCGCCCAACGTCGGCGGTGGCCGTCGCGGGCGCGGTTCGCGGAGGGGGATGGACGCCACACCAGGCACTTACAGGTCGCAACGACTCGCGGTCGCTGAGACTCGTTGCGACCCGTTACGAACGACTATCTTGTTCTCAGAACAAGAGTCGCAACGACTCGCGGTCGCTGAGACTCGTTGCGACCCATCATTAAACGGTTTAATGATGATTTGCGATTGGTGTCGCAACGACTCGCGGTCGCTGAGACTCGTTGCGACGGCTACAGCGTGGCGTAGCCGTCCGGCGCGTTCTGGCTGAGCCAGGCCACCACCTCGGACGGCGCGTCGTCGGCTACGACGATACGGTGGTCGCCGTACTCGAAGCAGCCGAGTTCATTCAGCAGCGCCAGCCGGTCGTCATCGCGCACGCCGCCACGCTGCCCACCACGGCGGCGCGC
>CAZLBQ010000679.1:0-3041 GCA_964557745.1 uncultured Anaerolineales bacterium | reverse complement strand
CGCCCCCTCCACCGTGCCCCCGTTCACGGGCCTGGTCGCGCCCTACTGGCGCGGTGACGCCCGCGGCGCCATCGTCGGCCGCACCCGCTACGCCACCCAGGGCCACATCGCCCGCGCTGCCCTCGAAGCCACCGCCTTCCAGACCGCCGAGGTCCTCGAAGCGATGGAGAAGGACTCCGGCGTGCCGCTCAAGGCCCTCAAGGTCGACGGCGGCATGGTGTACAACAACACCCTGATGCAGTTCCAGTCTGACGTCCTTGGCGTGCCCGTCATCCGCCCCAAGGTCGCGGAGACCACCGCCCTCGGCGCGGCGTACGCCGCCGGCCTGGCGACCGGCTTCTGGAACAACCTGGAAGACCTGCGCGCCAACTGGGCCGTCGACCACACCTGGGAACCGAAGATGGACCCGGAGACCCGCGCCAAGCGGCTCGCCGAGTGGAAGAAGGCCGTCACCCGCACCTTCGACTGGGCGTAGTCACGCGTCAGGGGGGCGTCAACCGAGAGCCGGCGCGTCTACCCTCGGCAGACCCGACAGGTCTCCAAGACCTGTCGGGTCTCGTCCGGAACTCCAACCCACGGGACTCCCCAGGTCGTCACGACTTCGGGAGTCCCGTTCTCCTGTCAGGTTTGTTCATTCTGTAAATTCTGTCTGTCGAGGCCGTAAAGCCTTACCTATGACCGACCGACCGCAGTTCGCCCCACAGTTTCCGGCCTTCGCCGCCGCCCATGACCTCGCCGACTGGGAGGGCTGGTGGAGCGCGTACGACGAGGCGACGTACAAGGCTGTGCTGGCGGCAGTCGGCCCGCAGGACACTGTGCTCGATATCGGCGCGGGGGATCTGGGCCTGGCCTTGCGGCTGGCCGGGCGTGCCCGCCGCGTCTACGCCGTGGAGGTCAACCCGCCCCTCGTCGCCGCTGCCCTCAACCACATCGGCTACGCGTTGCCGCGCTCGCTCGTGGTGATCTGCGCCAATGCCCTCGACGTCCCGTTTCCCCCTGACGTCACCGTCGCTGTTCTCCTCATGCGCCACTGTCGCCACTTCGCCGCCTACGTCGCCCGACTGCGGGCCGTCGGCTGCCACCGCCTGATTACCAATGCCCGTTGGGGGATGGGCGTCGAGGTGGTCGACCTCCAGGCGGCCCTGCCCTGGGAGAGTTTCGCGGGTGGCTGGTACGCCTGCTTGTGCGGCGCCGTCGGCTACCGACCACCGGCGGCTGAGGCCGTCGCGCCCGACGATCCAGTCACCGTGGCCAGTTGTCCCGCGTGTCGCACTGCATCATAGGCCCTTGCGCGGGAACGGATGTTGGGATAGAATAGATGTAGACATGAAACTCTGAAGTCTGACCTCTCTCCAATCTCTCATCGTCTGACAATCAGCGAATCGTGAGGCAACGATGCGACACGTACAAACCGAAGTGGTAGTGATTGGGGGCGGCTCGACAGGCACCGGCACCGCCCGCGACCTGGCGATGCGCGGCTTCAAGACGATCCTGCTCGAAAAGCGCGACCTGACCCACGGCACGAGTGGCCGCTATCACGGCTTGCTGCACAGCGGCGGCCGCTACGTGGTCAAGGACCCCGTGTCCGCTAAGGAGTGCATCGAGGAGAACTACGTCCTGCGCCGCATCATGCCCCAATGCCTCGAAGATACCGGGGGCTACTTTGTCGTCACTCCCTTTGACGACCCGGCCTTCGGTGACAAATTCAAAGCCGCCTGCGACAAAATCGGTGTCCCCTGCCAGGAAATCTCCATCGCCCAGATGCTGCGCCGTGAGCCGCGTCTCAACGGCAAGATGCTCCGCTGCTTCGAGGTTCCCGACGGCTCGGCCGACTCCTTCCAGGCCGCCCATATGACGGCCAACTCGGCCCGCCAGTACGGCGCGCAGATTCTCACCTACCACGAAGTCACCGATCTCCTCAAGAACGGTGACACCGTCGTCGGCGTCCAGGTCCGCGACGCCGTGCGCGACGAGGAGTTCGTCATCGACTGCGACTTCGTCATCAACGCCTCGGGCGCGTGGGCAGGCCAGATCGCGGCCATGGCGGGTTGCCAGGTCAACGTCATCCCCGGCAAGGGCGTCATGATCGCCATGAACCACCGCCTGGTCAACACCGTCGTCAACCGCTGCAAGATGCCCTCCGACGGCGACATCATCGTCCCCATCCACACCGTCTCCGTCATCGGCACCACCGACTACAAGGTCCCCGACCCCGAGCACTTTGGCATCGAGCAGTGGGAGATCGACCTGCTCATGGACGAGGGCGAGAAGATGATCCCTGGCTTCAAGCAGGCGCGCGCCCTACGCGCCTGGGCCGGTGTTCGCCCTCTCTACCAGGACACCGCCGCCGGTCCCGATACCCGCAACGTGACGCGCACCTACACCCTGCTCGACCACGAGCAGCGCGACGGCGTCAAGGGCTTCCTGACTATGACCGGGGGCAAGTGGACCACCTACCGCCAGATGGCCCAGGTCGTCGTCGACGCCATGTGCAAGAAGATGGGCGTCGAGCGCCCCTGCCGCACTCACCTGGAGCCGATGGCCCCCGGTGAGGAAGGTAAGATGTACTGGCTCGGCCACCGCCTGCACGAGGCCGAGAAGGAAGACACCTACGGGGAGCTGCTGTGCGAGTGCGAGTTTGTCCACCCCGACCAGGTCCGCGCCGCCATCGCCGAGGGCATTGTCACCCTCGATGACATCCGCCGCGAGCTGCGGCTGGGCATGGGGCCTTGCCAGGGCGGCTTCTGCACCTACCGCGCCGCCGCCATGCTCCAACAGATTCAGAAGCCCCCCGTCCAGGAGGCGAACCTCGCCTTCCACGACTTCCTCCAGGAGCGCTGGAAGGGTCTCACCCCCGTCCTGTGGGGCGACCAGTTGCGCCAGGAGCGCCTGGACGACCTCATCTACAACGGCATCATGAACGTCGAGCACCTCACCACAGGCGGTCTCAAGAGTCCCATGACCGACTTCTATGAGTATCATGCCACCGAAGATGCGACAGTGGCCTACACTGGGCCAACGACAGCTGCGGCGGGCGATGT
>CAZLBQ010000678.1:0-3042 GCA_964557745.1 uncultured Anaerolineales bacterium | reverse complement strand
CCAGCACGCCCTCGTCCATACGCACCCCAACGTGACGGATGTCGATGTTGTCCAAGGCGCTTGGCTCGTCGGGGTCAGTCGCAACGAGGGCGAAGACCTCAGCGGTGCCCGTAAACCGGGAGGTGTTCGTGAGCTGAATGCGGCCCGCGTTCGCGTCACCAAAGCCGCTGAGCGAGAGGCTCGTCGTGTTGGCCCGCACATCAGACGCGCGGCGGCCGAGGAAGTAGAACGGCACGTGGATCATGTCGGAGTCGGCAGCGCCGCGTTCGGTCACGAAGATGTTGCCCGACATCTCGCTGTTGTTGAGCTGGGTGATGACGGCGGCGTTCTGGTTGCGCAACCCGAATGACGGGAGGGCTTCGGCCGGCAAGCTCAACGACAACTGGACATCCGTACTCGCGCCCGCGGCGAGGGTGACGGAGGTCTGGCTCAGATTCAGGCTAATCATGGACGCCGTGGTCGGCGTCGTCGCCCACGTCCACGACAGGTCGTAGGTGCGCGTCTCACTGGACTTGTTGGTGATGCGGATGACCTTGCTGTCGCTGAAGCGGTCGGCCACGGCCTGGAAGCCAAACGAGACGTTACCGATCAGGTCGGGGTTGTAGGCGACGGTCTCGGTACGAGACGCCTTCACCAGGTCGACGCGCCCGCTGCCGACACGCGAGATAGGCGCGCGGAGATCCGGCGTGCGGCTGGGGTTCAGGTACAACTCAGGGTTGGCCGTGTTCGTCAGCAGCGCCGCGATTTCCTGGACGCTCCACGTGGGGTGCAACTGGCGCATGAGGGCCAGCGAGCCGGCGACGTGCGGAGCAGCCATCGAGGTGCCACTGAAATTGACGCCCTGGTCGCCCGTGCCCATGCCGGCAGAGAGGATGTTCGAGCCAGGCGCGGTAATGTCAGGCTTGAGGCCAGTCAGGTCGACGTTGGGGCCGCGCGAGCTGAAGGATGAGACAATATCCGTCAACTCGACCCGGACATCTGTCCCTAGCGTGACATTCACGGTCCCCTGGGTCATGGCGTTGCGCAGCGCCACGCCACTAGCACGCGTCAGGGTCAAGGTGGGGACATTGACGGTCACGCCGCCACTACTGAAGGTCGGAGGAAGAGCCGCGTCGACGTTGTCATAGACGAGCACAGCCACCGCACCCGCTTGGGCGGCCCGCTGGGCCTTCACTGAAACGTTGCACACCCCCCGAATAATCAGCGCGATCTTGCCGCGTGGGTCGGCCAGGTAGGGATCTTCACCAGGCTGCCCGGCCACGGTGCCGGCGGGACACCCGCGCCCGACATAGACGACATCGCCGGTGATAGCCCCGGTGGTGGAGAGTTGGGTCGCCCAGGCCTGCTGAACCGCTTGGTAGAGAGCACCGGCAATCGAGGCCGGGCTATTGGCGCGAATCGCGTTGCTGAAGTTGCCGCTGGCGTAGGATGAGGCGACAGACAGGCCGAACTCCCCGCCCGTGCTCGCGCCAGCGATGTAGGGCAGATCACCGCTGTTACCGGCCGATGAGGCGATGAGCACACCGGCGCGCTCGGCTCGCGTCGCCATCTCGCCTGCGACATCCAGACCGGCGAAGGGAGCACCAAAGGAGTTGTTGGCGACATCTACGTGGTCGCTCATATCGCCGTCTCGGTTGGGGTCAGCCGCGGCCTCGAAGCCAGCGCCGATAACGTCCGAGAAGGTGCTGCCCGCCGTCCCGGCAATCTTGAAGGCGTACAGCTTGGCGGCCGGCGCCACACCGTGGTAAATGGTCGTGCCGTCGAAGACGGACGGCAGCGAGCCGTTGACCGAGTCATTCGGCACACCGTACCCGGCGGCGATACCCGCCACATGCGTGCCGTGACCGTTCAGGTCAATGGGATCGGGGTCGGGAACGGGGACAGTCGAGCAAAGGCCCGCCGCCTGGTCTGACGTAGAACACGGGGCGTAAGGGTTGTAGACGTCACCGGCGAAGTCGTACCCGCCGATGACCTTGAGCGTCGGGAACAAGGCCCGCCCCTGGTAGGTCTCGGTCAGGGCCTTAGTGTCGGTGATGGCGGCGTTGTACGCGTCGACCGTACCGGGGCCACCAAAGTCCCGGTGGGTGTAGTCGATACCGGTGTCAATGATGGCGATGGTGATATCGCGGCCATCGAGACCCAATTCGGTGCGGACCTGGTCCGCGCCAATGAAGGGGACCGAGTGGCTGAGGGCCGCTTCGTAGACCGGCGCAGCCTTAACGGCAACGACGCCGGGCAGCCGCGCCAGGGCATCGAGCTGGTCAGGTCGCGCGTGTACCTGGATGCCGTTGTAGAGCCGCTGGTAGCGGGCGACAACGGCCACTCCCAGCGCTTGCACGTCGGCCTCGACGGCCTTTTGCCGGGTCGTGATCTCGTTCAAGCGCGCCTTCTGAGCAGCAGCGACGCTTTCTTTGCTCGCACCGCTGCTCTTGGCGGCGATGAACGTCTCCGCCACAGGCGCGCCGTCGAGCTGGAGAATGACACTCACCCTGTCGGTGGGCAGACCATGCTTGGCCAGAGTGGCAGGTTGGTCCAGAACTTCCTGGTCAATCTGAGCCGGGACACGTTCGGGCCGGTAGCCGTCGCGCGTCGGCTGGTCAGCGGCCGTGGGGCTGGCGCTGACCAGTAGTAAGAGAGCCGCGCCCAAGAGCACGGCGAGGGTCAGGCCTACTCCCCACGAGCGGCGAGCCTGATACATCATTGTATATCCTCCCTGTACACAAAGTGCAAGACCGCCATTGGCACGGCGCCAATGGGGTAGAGCGACACGACAGGTGACACGCACAGCCATGTGCATGTTATGCCAGGCGCGAGAAAGGCGACGGCTGGCTAGCCTCTTTACAACTGCTTGCGCATGAATCAGGGGGAATACGCGGACGTGGCGACTGAAATGGAGTATAGCAGAAAGGGGCAGGGGAGTCAATCCACAAGGTAAGACCCGACAGATTGGGTAAACCTGTCGGGTGTGTGCGCCACAAGTCAGCTGACCGCGGGCGCGTAGCGGTCGAACCAGTCCAGGATGCGCGTCAGGTGGTCGACGCG
>CAZLBQ010000677.1:0-3042 GCA_964557745.1 uncultured Anaerolineales bacterium | reverse complement strand
CGTCTCCGCCGTGTGCGTGTCGAGTTGCGGCCGCACGCGCTCCAGACCCGCCGCCTGGCTGGTCACGCTGTCGTGCAATTCCTGCACACTCTCGGCCAGGTGGGTGACACGGTCGCCGTGTTGCGTATCGGCGTCCTGCAAGACGCGTAACTGCCGTTGCACACTGGCCACCGTCTCGCCTGCGGCCTGCGCGGTCTTAGCGACCGCCGCAATGCGCTGGCCGCCTGCCATGTCCTGTTCGCGCAGCCGCTCCAACTCGCCCCGCGTCTGCACGCCCTGCGCCTCAACCAACCGCACCAACTCGGCGCGCAATTGGGTCATGGCCTGCTCGAGCGACGTCAGGCCCGCCAGTTGCGCTTGCGTCTTCTTCACCTCATCGACCAACTCGTTAAACATGTCCCCCAGGCTCGCCAACTCGGCGGCTTGCGCCTTGGCCGTCGCCCGCAGCTTGTCCAGGTCGGCCCGCTCGCGGCGGTGCTCCTGGTCCAGGAACATGAGTCGCTGTTCAACATCACTAATCGCCATACTCGCCTCAATCCAGGGTCGCCGGCCCGACTACAGGCCGCTCGATGTCAAGACGTGCCCGTCCATTATAGGTGAAAGCTGAGGCCGGGGCAAAAGAGGGGCTTACGATGGATTAGGCATTCATGACGGGCGCGGTTATAATAGGCGGCGAGTTTGTCACGGGGAGAACGGGATGCGGGTCGGCATCGACGTGCGCATGGTCTACTACACCGGCGCCGGCATTGGTCAATACATCCGCCGTCTGGTCAAGGGCCTCGCCGAAGCGGTCACCGACGACGAAATCATCTTACTCCAGAGCCGCAAGGATGACCCGGTGCCGGTCGAAGGCGCCCCGTTTTCCTGGCGTCCGCTCTGGACCCCGGCGCACAACCGCTTTGAGCAGTTTGTGCTGCCCATGGAACTGCTGTTCACCGGTCTAGACCTGCTCCACAGCCCGGACTTCATCCCCCCCATGCGGCGCGGCTTCCCCTCCGTCGTCACGGTTCACGATCTGCACTTCCTGCGCTTCCCGCACTTCCTGACCCAGGAAGCCGCTCGCTACTACGGCCAGATTGACGATGCCATGCGCCGCACCGACCATGTCATCGCCGTGTCCGAGGCGACCAAGCAGGACCTGGTGCTGCTGCTGGGGGTAAATCCCAACAAGATTACGGTCATCCACGAGGCAGCGGATCCAGTCTACCACGTGGTAGAGGACCCGGCCCCCTTGAAGGCGATGCGCGAGAAGTACGAGTTGACAGGCCCGTATATTCTTTTCGTCAGCACCATCGAGCCGCGCAAGAACATCCCAACGCTGCTGCGCGCCTTCGACCAGGTCCGCGACATCCACCCGGCCCCCGGCAGCGCTGGGCGCTGCGCCGACCCCGCCGCGCCGCTCACACTGGCTGTTGTCGGCAAGCGGGGCTGGCTGGACGAAGAGGTGTTTCGTGTGACCGAGCAGTTGGGCCTGGGCGAGCGGGCGCGCTTCCTGGGCCGCGTCCCCCAGGAAGACCTCCTGTACCTCTACAACAGCGCGGCGGTGTTGGCGATGCCGTCGTTCTACGAGGGGTTTGGCCTGCCGCCCCTCGAAGCCATGACGTGCGGCGCGCCCGTCATCGTGTCCGATACGTCCTCGCTGCCCGAGGTCGTCGGCGACGCTGGGCTGAAGGTGCCGCCGCAGGACATCGAACTGTGGGTCGAGGCGCTACGGCTGGTGTTGCTGGACCCGGACCGGCGGGCCGGGATGGTGCAGCGGGGGCTGGAGCAGGCGACGCGCTTCTCACTGGACCGCATGGCCCGCGAGACGCTGGCCGTGTATCACAAAGTTGGCCGTCAACACTGACCGGCATTGTTTCGCGCGAAACATTCGAGTAGCACTGTGATGCACAGACGCATCCTGTTTATCACCCCTCAACTCCCCTACCCCCCGCACCAGGGCACGGCCATCCGCAACTGGCATCTCATCCGCTACGTGGCGCAGCGGCACGCCGTCGATGTCCTCAGTTTCGCGGCGGACCCAGGGCGTGACCTCGCAGCCGCCGCGCCTCTACGCGAGCTATGCGGGCGGGTTGAGGCCCTCCCCCAACCGGCGCGCCCCCTACGCCGCCGCCTGGCCGACCTGGCGCTGGGCCGCGCCGACATGGCGCGCCGGCTGCACGCGCCCGCCTTTGCCGACCGGCTGGCCGCCTGGCTCGCCGACGGCTACGATGTCGTCCAGGCCGAGGGCATCGAGATGGCCCCTTACCTGTTTAACATCTCTCGTGGGCGGGGCGCGCCGCGACTGGTCTACGATGCCCACAACGCCGAGGCGCTACTCCAGAAGCGTAACTACCTCACCGACGCCCGCCGCCCAGCGCGCTGGGTCGCGGCCGGCTACTCCCTAGCCCAGTGGCGGCGGCTCGAACGTCTGGAAGTCGCCCTCGCCCGCGCTGTCAACCACGTTGTCGCCGTCTCCAACGCGGACGCCGAGGCGCTGCGCGCCCTCATCCCCGATCTACACCCGCTGGTCGTTCCCAACGGCGTCGATACCGCCTTCTACACCCCGGACGCGCCTGAGGCGCACTCTCCACTGGGGCTGCCAACGCCGCTGCTCGTCTTTACCGGTAAGCTCGACTACCGACCCAACATCGAGGCCTGCCTGTGGCTGGCGCGCGAGGTCATGCCTCTGGTCTGGTACAAGCGCCCCGACGCCCACGTGGCCCTCGTCGGCCGCGACCCCGCGCCGGCGGTCCAGGCGTTGGCCGGGCCGCACGTGACGGTGACGGGCTGGGTACCCGACACGCGGCCCTATATGGCCCAGGCGACGGTCTTTGTCGCGCCCCTCCGCGTGGGTGGCGGCACGCGCCTGAAGCTGCTCGAGGCGCTGGCGATGGGCTGCGCCATCGTCAGCACACCGCAGGGAGCGGAAGGGCTGGAGATGGCGGCGGTGGCCATCCTGGCCGAGAGCGCGGCGGACTTCGCCGCCGCCGTCCTCGGTCTGCTCAGTGACGAGGCCGAGCGGGCGCGGCTGGGGCGGGCGGCGCAGGCCCTGGCCGTTGC
>CAZLBQ010000676.1:0-3049 GCA_964557745.1 uncultured Anaerolineales bacterium | reverse complement strand
CACCGACGTCATGCGCGCCGCCCAGGCCCAGTACGAGCCCGACGAGCCCGCCGATGACCCAGACCAAAACCACGATCCACACGCCCAGCCCGCTGGGCGACCTGTACGCCGACCGGCTGAAAGTGAGCGCGCCGCGTGACGAGAGGCAGCGCGTATCTTGGACGCTCGGCGCGATGCGCGCGCTGGTCGATGACGCGGTGGAGTCGTCGCCCCTGGCCGAGCGCACGGCCAGCGCGATCGCAACCGCGGGCGCGCAGCGCGACCTGGCCGGCCAGGTCCAGCGCCTCTACGGGTTCCTGGCGTCGCGCGTGCGGTTCCGAAAAGACACGTTCCCGGCCGAACACCTGCGCCACCCGGACCAACTTCTCAGCGAGATCCGCGAGCGCGGCGTCACGAGCGCCGATTGCGACGACCTGGCCATGCTCGCGGCCACGCTCCTGCGCTGTCTGGGCTTCCCGGCGTACTTCGTCGTCGTGGGCAAGCGGAAAGACCGGCCCTTCCAGCACGTCTACCCGGCGCTCGACTTCGGCGGCCGCATCATCGAGATGGACCCCCAGGAGCGCCGCCCCATCGGACCAATCACACCGTACCCCCGGCTCCTCATCGTGCCGGCCCAGGAGTGAACGCGCATGAACACATACACCCTCGACATCGCCGCGGCGCTCACGACGCGCACCACGCTCGCGCCCGGGCTCCGCGGCCGCCGGCGCAACCTCCCAGGCCCGCGCAGCGCGCGCCGCATCCCGCTTACGCCGGCGATGGGGCTCACCGCGGCCAGGGCCAGGGCCGAGGGCGCAGCGCCGTGGAGCCAGGTTGGTTTGGACATGCGGCTTGGCGTGCTTCAGGACTGGGCGCGGGCGCTCATCGCGCAGATCAAGGCCGCGAAGTTGCGCGGCCCGAGCCAGATGGTTGCGTTCAACAGCGTTCCGGCGTCCGTCGCCGCGGGCGCGCCGACGCCGGCGCTGGCGCGGCAGAAGTTGAGCAACGCCAAATGGCTCGCCTACGTCAAGGCGCTCCAGCAGACGCTCCGGGCCGGCGGCATCGTGCCCGTGGGACCGGACCAGGCCGTGCGCAAGACGATTGCCCAGGGCGCGGCCAGGACGAGCGCGCCCAGGACGCCGGCGGCCGCGGCCAACGCCAACATCGCGGCGCTCAAGGCCCGCGTCGCCGCGCTGCGCGCCCAGGGCAAGGCGCTGCGCCCGCAGATCTCCGTCAGCCAGGCGGCCGCGTTCAACGCGACGCCCGGAACGGCGATCGACAAGTGGAACGCCTACATCCGCGCGTGGGAGGACGCGCTCCGCAAGCGGAACGTTGAACCGACGATCAACGGGTTCGGGTCGCTGGGCGCAACCGGCTTCGCCATGCGCCGCAGTTGCTCGTACGAGCCCGCCCAGAGCAGCAGCGAGGGCAGCCGCGGCACCGGCCGCGGCGTCGTCGGCGGCGCGACCAGCCCGTTCAGCAGCGGCGCGGGCGGACCTGGCGGACCAGGCGGCAGACCCAACACGATCAACGCCAGCGCGCTCAGGCTCGCCGGCGGCAGCGTCGCGCAGAGCGCCACCGCGGCGTCGGGCGACTTCTCCGGCGGATACGGCGGCGGCTTCGGCGCGCTGGTTCAAGACACGTTCTTTGCCACGCCGGCCGCGGGCTCGAGTTTTGCCCCGCGGGCGTTCAATGCGTTCAGCATGCAAGCGCCGACCGGAGGCGACGGCGACGACGGATCGAGCGAGGGCGGCAGCGGCATGCGCGGGCTCGGCGAACTGGGCGATGACGAGATGGAACTAGGCTCGTGGCTGTCCAAGGCCATGGGCAAACTCGGAATCAAGCAGATCGCGCCGACCGCGGCCGCCGGCGGCGCGCTGGCCATCCCGATCATCGGCCCGCTCATTTCCGGCGCGATCGGCGCGGTTCAGAGCGTGGCCCAGAGCAAGGAGGCCACGAAGCAGGCGCAGGCGGCCGCGGCCGCGGCCCAGGCCCAGGCCCAGGCGCTCGCGAATCAGCCGCTCCCCGCCGCGGAGCCCGCCACCAAGAAGGGCGCTGCCGGCCAGTTGCCGGCGTGGGTGCTGCCGGCCGCGGCCATCACCGGAGGCGCGCTCATCCTCAAGGCCGTGGTCGGAAGGAGGCGCTAGGTGGGGTACTCCAAAGTCCCAATGGCCATCGAGACGCTGAGTTTCGACGGGCTCGGCATGCTCACCACGCTCGGCCAGCAGCAGCAGGCCGGCGCGCGGTTCACGAGCCTTGCCCAGCGCTACCGCCAACTTCAGAACTGGGCGGCCAACGTCGCCGCCCTGCCGGCGTCGCAGCAAAGCACGCCCGCCGGCATCGACCTGCGCAACGACCTGGCCCAACTCAAGGGCGCACTAGACCCGCTCATGGCGCGCATGCTCGCCGCGGCCAGGCGCGCCAAATCCGCGGGATGGGTGGACGACCAGGGATACCCGACGCCGGCCGGCACGCTTCAACTGGGCGTGCTGCACACCGGGCGCACCGGCCCCAACACGCGGCCGGCGTCGTCGCTCACGGTCCCAATCATCGTGTCGGCCGTCGTCGGCGATGACCTGTCCGCCTACGTCTACGGCATCCAGGCGAACCCCGACGACCTGGCGGCCATCGACGAGGCGATGCCCAGCATCGACGCGCTGATTTCGTCGATCGACTGGCAGGTGCGATCGGCCCCGCTGCCCGGATGGGGTCAGGGAGCCCAGGGAGGCGGCCAGACGGGCGGCCAGGCCGGCGGCGGCTCGGGAGGGTCCACGACCACCCCCCCAGGCGGCAAGCCCCCCAGGACCAGCGGAAAGCCCCCAGGATCGACGGGCAGCGGCGGCGGCTCGGGCTCGGGCGGCGGCGGCTCGGCCCCCTTCGGGCTCGGGTGGTTCAACATCAAACTTCCGCCGGCGGTCTGGTGGACACTGGCGGCCGTCGGCGCGGCGGCGCTGGTCGGCGGCACCAAGCGGAGGCGCAGCGAGTGACGCGATCGCGGCTCAACCTGGCCAGCGCCAAGCGCCCGACCCACGCCGGCGGCCGCCGATACGCCCCATGGCTTGACGACCTC
>CAZLBQ010000675.1:0-3052 GCA_964557745.1 uncultured Anaerolineales bacterium | reverse complement strand
GGCTTGTGGCGTGAAAGGACAGCCACGCGGCGCTGACACTTGTTCACCCGGCACTAGCAGCCGATGGACACGCCGATGAGGCGGCCGATACCAAACGTCAGCGCAGCGGCGCCGAGTCCAAACAAGACCATGCGCATACCCGAGAAGAGGACGCTGCGGCCGGTCATCAGGGTGATGGCCGCGCCGATGCCAAACAACCCGATGGCGCTGAGGACGAGGCTGACGATGACGGCCGTCAGCCCGCCCAGGAAGGCGAAGGGCAGCACCGGGATAATGGCCCCCGCCGCGAACAGGAAGAACGACGTAGCGGCCGCTTCCCACGCCGACCCGCCCAGTTCCTCCGGGTCGACCCCTAGTTCCTCACGGGCCAGGGTGTCCAAAGCGCTGTTCTGGTTGCTAATCAACTGGTGCGCCAATTCCCGCGCCTGGGGTTCGGCCAGGCCCTTCGCCTGGTAGATCAGGGCCAGCTCCTCCTCTTCCTCCTGCGGCGCGTGGGCTAGCTCCTCGGCCTCGATGGCGATCTGGCGCTGGAACAACTCCCGCGCGCTCTGTACCGACAACCACTCGCCCAGGGCCATCGAGGCCGCGCCGGCCAGCAGGCCGGCCAGGCCCGTGATAAGGATGGCGTGGGCGCTCATGTCCGCGCCTGCCACGCCCATCACCAGGCTGAGGTTGGAGACCAGGCCGTCGTTCGCGCCCAGCACGGCAGCGCGGAGGGCGTTACCGCCTGTGGCGCGGTGGCGGCCCTCGAGTTGCGCCACTGCTGTGCCTTCCAGCCCGCCGCGCACCGGGCCCGTGATGGTCCGCAGCAGGCGGGCGTGCGAGCGTTCCTCGCTCGGCATGGTCGAGCCACGCGTCTCGGTCTGGGCGCCGTACTGATGGCTGTCGATCTGCTCCAGTCCGGAGAGCGTGGGCAGGATGAAGGCCGGCCCAAAGCGCCGCGCCAGCCCGGCCATCACTCGCGGCCGCCAGCCGGGGCGGCGCTCGCCCACCGGCTGGCCTGCCGCCCGCAGCTTGTCTTCCCAGAAGGCGGTGTGCGCCTCCTCGACGCCCGCCAGGCGCTGGTAGACCTGCGCCAGCGCCGGCTGCTTCTCGACCTCAGCCAGGGTGCGGTAGAGATACGCACTGTCGATTTCGTCTTGCCAACTCGCACGGTAGCGAGGGACATCAACCAGGTCAGCCATGGCGTTCTTCTAGATTAGCACCTCTTCAAGCGGGCGGCGTGGCGTGGGCTTGGCGGCCGGGCCGACGCCCATGCGCAGGATGAGCTGCGGCGACGCGCCACCACCCGCGATTTCAGCTACCAGGGGCCGCAGCAGCGGCACTTCCACAGGCTGGTTCAGGTACGACGCCCAGACGCTCGCCTCGGCGGAGCGCAGCAAGAGATGCGCCAGCCCCATCCCCGCCCTGAGCCAGTCGCGCGGTGTGTCGCCGTCGGTGCTCAGCACGGCCAGTAGCGGCGAGCCGACGGCGATGCGGTAGTCCAGCGACGCCTGAGTGTCCGGGAACTCGAAGGTGCGCAACACAAACGGCCCGCCCGCTGTGACAACGTCGCTCACGCCGGGCGCGAAGGCCGGCATGCCGTCGCCGGAGTAGCGCCGCTTGGGGTGAATCCAGGCCGCCAGTTCGCGGCGGAACCGCTTGTCGGCCATCTGGCGCTGGTCGGCTTCGGCGATGAGGTCGGCCAGGGCATTGCGCTTCTCGCCCAGGATGGGAATGAACTGCGAGCCTTCGGCTTCGGCAGCCTGGACTAGCTCGGCTACCAGACCCTCGTCCACCTCCTCGTCCTCGAAGCGGTGGCGGTTGGTGTGGCGCTTGGGGATAGCAGCGAAGAGGCGCTCTTCCTCCGGGGTGGGCTGATGAGAGCCTGTGACACGGATCACGGCCATCAGATCCTCGTCTTCGTCGTCCGGCAGCAGGGTGACGTCGTCCTGGAAGCCGAAGTGCCGGAGCGCCAGCCGCAGCTGGTAGATGGCGCAGCCGCAGCTAATGACCAGTTCGCGGTCGTCGGGGTCCACGACAGGTAGGGCGCGAGTGCGGTCGGCGTAGACCTCAATCTCCTTGGGCTTGACCTTGAACAGCCAGGGCTGGGCGTTGTGGGTCGATGGCGCGAGCACCGCGTAGTTGACGCAGAAGCGCAACTTGTCCACCGCCATGCCGGTGCGCGGGAAGTCACTGTCGGCTACAGTCCAGGGGGAGAGGGGAGTCGATATCATAGTCACCTCCGGGTTCGCTCCAGTTTACGGGTAGATGCCTCGAATCATTGTCGCCTTGGCGACACGGTCGATGGCCAGGATGTAGGCGGCGGTCCGCATATTGACGCGCTTCTCGCGCGCCATCGCCAGCACCGAACGGAAGCTGCGCGTCATGATCTGTTCGAGCCGTTGGTTGATCTCGCTCTCGTTCCAGAAAAACTGCTGCAGGTCCTGGACCCACTCGAAGTAGGATACCGTCACGCCGCCGGCGTTGCACAGAATGTCAGGAATGATGAACACGTCGCGGTCGTGGAGGATGTCGTCGGCGTCCGGCGTTGTCGGACCGTTGGCGCCCTCGGCCAGGATGCGGGCGCGGAGGTGCGGCGCGTTTGCCGCTGTGATCTGCCCTTCCAGCGCCGCCGGCACCAGGACGTCACACTCCAGTTCCAGCAACTCGCTGTTGCTCACGCGGTCAGCGCCCGGATAGCCCACCACACTGCCCGTCTCGCGCATGTGGCGCAGGACATCGTGGCAGTCGAGGCCGTGGGGGTTGGTGATGCCGCCGTTGACATCGCTGACGGCGATGACGCGCGCCCCCGCGTCCTGCAGCAGGCGGGCCGACGCCGAGCCGACGTTGCCGAAGCCCTGGACAACTACCGTGGCCTCGGTGACGGGAATCTCCTGCACCTTAAGGGCCTCGAGCGTTGTCACCATCACGCCGCGCCCCGTCGCGTCGCTGCGCCCCACCGAGCCGCCAATCTCCAGCGGCTTGCCCGTCACCACGGCCGGCACCGAGTAGCCGCGATGCATCGAGTACGTGTCCATCATCCACGCCATGATCTGCGGGTTGGTGTTCA
>CAZLBQ010000674.1:0-3057 GCA_964557745.1 uncultured Anaerolineales bacterium | reverse complement strand
CACCGCGCTAAGCAGTGGCCTGGAGCGCGCTGGGTCATGGCCCACCGCATCCGTCCGCTCGCCATCGGGGAGGAGAGTGTCGTCATTGCTGTCTCGACGCCGCACCGCGCCGACGCCTTCGCCGCCTGCCACTACGCCGTCGACCGCCTCAAGGAGATTGTGCCGGTGTGGAAGAAGGAAGTCTGGGAGGGCGGGGCGTACTGGATTGAGGGCAGCGCGGCGAGCAGCGAGGCCGAACAAGCAGCCGTCGAGCGGCTCGAGAGCAAGTCTTGAGTATCAAGCCCGTCCGGCTTATACTCTAACAGTTCTTTGACCGCTGGTTGGCTGGTCGAAAAGGGGTGTCGCTCGCCGCATCCCATCCTAACTAAATCTCTGGGGACCCCATGCGAATTGAAACTCAAACGGGTATGATTGAGCAGGCCCAAGCCGACGCCGTCGTGGTCGGCGTGGTGCAGGACGCGCCGGCGCTGGGCGGCGCGACAGGCGCGATTGACCGCGCGTTGGGTGGCCTGCTGCGCGAGGCTGTGGCGGCGGGCGACTTCAAGGGCAAGGTCGGCGAGACGGCCGTCTTCTACACCGGCGGCAAGATCGCTGCCCCGCGTGTGATCCTGGTCGGCGTCGGTAAGCAGGACGAGTTTGCCCTGGACGCCGTGCGCCGCGCGGCGGCGGCGGGCGCGAAACGGGCGCTTGACCTGGGCGTGAAGCATATCGCCACCGTCACGCAGGGCGCGGGGGCCGGGCTGCTGGACCCGGCTGAGGCGGCGGCAGCCGTCGTCGAAGGCGTGAGCCTGGCGACCTACCGCTTCGCGGACTACAAGTCGGCCAGCAGGCCCAAGCCCGCCCTGGAACGCCTGACGCTGGTCGAACTCGACCCTGAGAAGGTCAAGGCCGAGCAGCACGGCGCGCGGATGGGCGAGGCCATCGCCAACGGCGTCCGTCTGGCCCGCGACCTGGTCAATCAGCCGCCCAACTTCCTGACGCCCGCGAAGTTCGCCGAGACCGCCCAGGAGATGGTGGCGACGCGCCCTCGGCTGAAGCTCACGGTCCTCGATGAGGCGGCCATGCGCGAGCTAGGCATGGGGGCGCTGTTGGGCGTGGCGCAGGGCAGCGCCGAACCGCCCCGCTTTATCCGCCTCGAATATGGCCCCGCCGACCAGCCGCCCGTCGTCATCGTCGGCAAGGGCATCACCTTCGATAGCGGCGGTATCTCCATCAAGCCCGCCCTGCGCATGGAACTCATGAAGGGCGACATGGCGGGCGCGGCGGCAGTCCTGGGCGCGATGCAGGCCGTCCACGACCTCGACCTGCCCCTGCACGTCGTGGGGCTGATTGCCGCCACCGAGAACCTGCCCAGTGGCACGGCCATCAAGCCCGCCGACGTGCTGAAGGCGATGAACGGCAAGACCATCGAGATCATCAGCACCGACGCCGAAGGCCGCCTCGTTCTTGCCGACGCCCTGTCCTATGCCCAGACCCTCAGCCCAGCCCCGCAGGCGATGGTCGACCTGGCGACGCTGACCGGGGCGATCTTCGTGGCGCTGGGGCGGGCGGCGGCAGGCCTGTTCAGCAACCACAATGGTCTGGCGCAACGGCTCATGACGGCGGGCGAGCAGAGCGGCGAGCGGGTGTGGCGGATGCCGCTGTTCCCCGAATACCGCGAGATCATCGACTCCGACGTGGCGGACATGCGCAACTCGGCGGGGATTACACCCGCGCCGGCGGGGGCGAGTGTCGGGGCCATCTTTATCCAGGAGTTTGTCGGCAACCTGCCCTGGGCGCACCTGGATGTCGCCTCGATGACGTATCATACCGCGCCGCATCCCCTCGGCCCCAAGGGGGCGACGGGGTACGGCGTGCGGCTCCTGGTGCAACTGTTGCGGGAGTGGGAGACGTTATGACCGAGCGGGTGAAAGCAGTCAAAACGACGAGTGTCAACGCGACGGAGATTCCCCTGCACACGCGGCGGCCCGAGTGGCTCAAGGTGCCCGCGCCGTGGGGCGAGAAGTACGCCGGTATCAAGGGCCTCATGCGCGGCATGAGCTTGCACACGGTGTGCGAGGAGGCCATGTGCCCCAACATCGGCGAATGCTGGGGCGCGGGGACGGCGACGTTCCTCATCCTGGGCGACACCTGCACCCGCTCGTGCGGCTTCTGCAACATCAAGACAGGGCGGCCCGAAGTGCTGGATCTGATGGAGCCGGAGCGCGTGGCCCGCGCCATTCAGCGCATGGGCATCAAGCACGCCGTCATCACCTCGGTCAACCGTGACGAGCTGCCGGACGGCGGCGCGGCCGTCTTCGCCCGCACCATCCGCCGCACCAAGCAACTCGTGCCTGACATCTCCATCGAGGTGCTCATCCCCGACTTCAAGGGCGACGAGGTCGCCCTGCAGACGGTGATGGATGCCCGCCCCGAAATCCTCAACCACAACACCGAGACTGTACCGCGTCTGTACCTGACGGTGCGCCCCCAGGCGGCCTACCAGCAGACGCTTGGCGTGCTGCGGCGGGCGAAGAGGCTAGACCCGACGGCGTTGACCAAGTCAGGGCTGATGGTCGGGCTAGGCGAGACGAAGGACGAGTTGCTGCGCGTGTTCGAGGACCTGCGGGCGCAGGATGTCGATATTCTGACCGTCGGCCAGTATCTGCGGCCCTCGGCGCGCCACCTGCCCGTCATCCGCTACTACACGCCCGACGAGTTCACCGAGTTGCGCGAGGCGGCGCAGGGCATGGGCTTCCGCTGGGTCGAGTGCGGGCCACTGGTGCGCAGCTCGTACCGCGCCGGCCGCCAGGTCGAGAAACTCAGCAAGCGCTCGCCCCGCCCGCTGAGCCTGGCCCCCGCAGGCTGCCATGACCACTGATCGGCTCGAACAGCAGAAAGCGTACTATCGCGCCCGCGCCGACGAGTACGACGAGTGGTTCTTGCGCCGCGGGCGCTACGACCACGGAGCCGACTGGAACGCCCAGTGGTTCCGGGAGGTGGACGAGGTCCGGCGCGCCCTGGCCGAGTTCAAGCCCGCTGGTCACGTCCTCGAACTGGCGGCGGGGACGGGCTGGT
>CAZLBQ010000673.1:0-3065 GCA_964557745.1 uncultured Anaerolineales bacterium | reverse complement strand
GCAGGACGCTGCCGCCCGTGCGCTCGTAGACGAAGGTGAAGACCAAAGCCCCCGCCAGGACAATCACCGCCGACAGCGCCAGCGTCGCCCAGCCGCCCGCCTGCGCCATCGAGCCGCTCAGCCAGTACGGCAGGTGCCACAGCGTGTGGATCGGGCCGAACAGCGCCGCCGCCGCCAGCCACGTCAGGCGGACGCGGAGGCGCGGCAGCAGGTAGCCGCGCCAGCCCAGTTCCTCGGCCAGGGTATTGAGCGTCTGGATGAGGACGGTGACGGCCAGCGAGCCGAGGGTCACGCTGCGCAGCGGCGCGGTCTCCGGCACACCGTAGACGAGATACACCACGCCGAGCACGGCCGGCCCAAGCAGCGCGACGAACGCGTACCACCCCAGACCCACGCGCCAGACGCGCAGCCGGCCCAGCAGGTCGCCCAGCCCACGGCGGCCCTGCGTCAGCCCGGCGGCCAGCAGCGCCGCCACGCCCGGCCCGAGCGCGCCGACCAACCCGACGACCGGCGTCTTGAACGCCGCGCAGCAGAGGTCCAGGCTCGCCAGCCAGGCCGGAACCCAGACGGCCCACGACAGCGCGAAGGCGAGGGCCAGAAAGAGCCAGATGTGAGCGCGGTTGGCGGCTGTGTCCGTTGGCGTCAAGGGCGGCTCCGGCTTTCTAGCTCCCGATGGGGCGCGGCGCTGTTTCCAGCGGCGTCCCGTCGTCGCCGCCGCGCGCCAGGCGGCGCGGGCCGAACAGGCCGACGACGACGAGGGCGACAACGCAGGTCACGATGGTGAGCGCGGGCAGCCAGGCGGCGTCAATCGGCCAGACCCGCATCAGGCTGACGTTGATGGCCCAGTGGTACAGGACGGCGATGAGCAGACTGCCCTGGGTGTGGTTGTACACCCAGGTGAACAGGACCGACCACGCGACGCACAGCAGGACGTACCAGCCGAACGGCACGCTGTAGCCGCCGCTCAAGAAGAGCGGCAGGTGCCACACCGCGCCCCACAGCACGCCGATGATGAGCGAGGCGGTGAGCGCGCCGACCCTGGGTTGCAGCCTGGGCAGGACATAGCCGCGCCACCCCGCTTCCTCGCCCAGCGGACCGCCGATGGCGGTCATGAGCAGGCCGCTCAACGTCACCCACTGGGCCGGCGCGACGCTCCCGCCCGCCACGGCGTACATTGACATAGAGATAAGGGCCATTGCCGCCGTGCTGAACAGGGCAAACAGGTACCAGCGGATGCCGACGCGCCACTCGCCGAACTTAGCCAGCAAGGCCCGGAGGCCGGGCCAACCGCCCTCGATGGCCGTCAAGAGGACGGCGACAATGGTCGGCAAGAACACGAAGACGGCCACCACGAGCGGCGGCAGCCCCAGGCCCAGGGCGATCAGCGCGCCGACCAGCCCGAACTCTAGCCCAAAGGTCAGCCCATAGAAGATCAGCACCGGGTAGCGCGCGACCCACGCGCGGAGGGAAGCCAGCAGACCCATGCGACACACCCTTTCTAGCCTCATCCCCCTGACGTAGCGACCCGTTAGCCCATACTGTTGAGGACGACGTGCACGATGGACGGCGCGAGCAGGTTGCGGGTGCGCTCGAAGAGCACGCCGAACGCCAGGCCGATGACCGCTTGCTGGACCACCGTGCTGGCAAGCGCCGGCAGCAAGCCGCTGTGGTCAGTAGTGGTGTAGCCCAGCCCCAGGTGCCACACGCCAAACACCAGCGCCTGGCCGACCAGCGCCCACGCTGGCCCCCACAGCCGGCGCAGCCGCGTCTGTAGCGCGCCCCGAAACAGGAACTCCTCGAAGAACCCGTTCTGCATGAAGTTGGACACGAAGGTCCCCAGCGCCCGCCCGACCGTCACTTGCCCCGCCGCCACGACCACGACGAAGTAGACGAGGGGGATGGCGCACCACAGCGCGAGGACCCGCCCGACGCGGTGGCCGCGCGCGAACCCCAGCTCAGGCAGACGCGCGCCCGCCAGCAGCAGGACGAGCAGGGGCAGCCCGACGTACGTCACCGGGTTGGCAATGTAGTTGCTGGCGCCGAACCAGCGGTCGCCCAGCCGGTGCAGCGCATCGACCAACGGGGTCCACAGGGGAATGGTAGCCGTCGGCGCGACCACCTGGTGAAACACCAGGCCGTTCCACGCCGTCAGGACGACGAAGACCAGGATCAGGCCCGTTTGCAGCCACAGGCGCGGCCGTTCGGCGGGCTGGGCGGGGTTGGCCGGGGCCGCCTGGGTGAGGGCCACCGTCAGCACGCTCAACACCATGTACACCGTGCGGATGAGCACGTCGGCGAGGGGGAAGCCGTTGCCCGACACGACCAGGATGAGGAGCGACGCCAGCCAGGCCGCCACGAACAGCCACGTGGCGGGGGAGCGGACGACCTGGGCGACGAGGCCGGTGGGATGACGGCGCAGCTTGAGCGATGGGCTATGAGCGGTCATGATGGCGTGCCTCTTTCTAGAGCCTCCGGGCAACCGGAGTGACACAGGCGCAAAAAAGCCCCCCAACCCTTGACGGGTGTGTGGGGAGCCAGCGCGGCCCAGTGGCGTGCAGCCAAGTCAACTGAGGTCCGGGGGTACCCCGTCATGTACAGATTCTACCCTTTCTCATGAACCGGCGGGTGGAGAACTGTTCACCGTAGGTGGAGGTTTACCGTTGTCCATCGTCCATCGTCCGTCGTCCACGAGTTGGCTGGGCGTGAACGTGCGCCAGCCGAAGCGTGTCAGCAGGACGGCCCCCAGGCCGACCAGCGTCAGCGCCAGCCCGATGACATCGCCCACCATCGGAACCCGCGCCAGCCCAGCCGCCATGAGCGTGAACACCAGCGTGCCGACGAAGGCCGCCGCCGGGCCGGCCCGCCGCCCGCGCCAGGCCGCCAGCCGTTGCCCGACGGCGACGCCCCAGGCGATGCCCCCGTAGGCGAGGGTCGCCCCCAGCGCCAGCGTCCCGACGACCGTCACCGGAATCAGGACAATGGTGAACGCCATCAGGACGAGCAGGGCGGGCGCGACGATGCCCACCAGGACGCCGAGCGCCCCCGCCACGACCGGATAGCGGACG
>CAZLBQ010000672.1:0-3067 GCA_964557745.1 uncultured Anaerolineales bacterium | reverse complement strand
CCGCCGGGGGAGCATCCGGACGACATCATGCCGTCCAGAGCAAGGGTAGCCAGATGATCTCTGCCAGGGACAGCCCAGGACCTTGGCGATCGCCGCCTTGAGGCCCTCGTGGGCGTCGGAGACGCAGAGCTCGACCCCGGAGAGGCCGCGGGCCCTGAGGGAGCGCAGGAACTCGCGCCAGAAGGCCTCCGTCTCGGCCTCGCCCACGTCGATGCCGAGGACCTCGCGGCGCCCCGTCTCGTGGACGCCGTAGGCGACGACGAGGGCCTTGGCGTGCACCCCGTCCCGCTCCCTGACCTTCTCCACCCTGGCGTCCAGCCAGAGATAGGGGTACTGGCCCTCCAAGGGCCGCTCGCGGAAGAGGCGTACCTGCTCGTCGAGGCCGGCACAGAGGCGGCTGACGGCGCTCCTGCTCATCCCGGTGAGGCCGAGCTGGGTCACGAGGCGCTCGACCTTGCGGGTGGAGACCCCGTTCACGTACGCCTCCTGGATGACCGCCACGAGCGCCTTCTCAGAGCGGCTGCGCGGCTCGAGGAAGCTCGGGAAGTAGGTGCCGCTGCGCAGACGCGGGATGGCGAGGGCGACATCGCCGGCACGCGTCTGCCAGGCGCGCTCGCGGTAGCCGTTGCGGTACGTGGTACGCTCGGCGCTCCTCTCGTGCCTGCCGGCGCCGATCTGTGCTGTGACCTCGGCCTCCATCAGTTCGCGCACGAACCAGGCGAGCGTCTCGCGCAAGACGTCAGCGTGCTCGTCGCCCATGAGCTTGCGCACGAGCTCGTCCAGGGACATGCTCTTCTCGGCCATCGTGGTGCTCCTCTCGTCGTCTTCCTGCAACGGTTCCGACGATTGTGAAGCCCGCGGTGGCCGCTTCGCACCCGGGGGCTTCTCTTCACGAGTTACACCACACTACGGGACTCAACTTCCGAATCCTTGGCACCTCTTGCCACGGGCTGTACGGTGAACCGGTACGGAAGGAGAGGCAGGGGGGCATGGCCATGCGGGAATGGTATGTCGGGCTGGGTTGCGCGCTCGCTGCGGTCATGTCGCTGGCTGCGGCTTGGGTGCCAGGAGCATTGGCTTGGGACAGGGATGCTGCTCAGGACTACGCCTTGGACTGGGAGGGTAGCTCGCGAAATCCGAACTTCAAGGACTTCACCGGCAGCGGCGGGGATTGCGCCAACTACGTGTCCCAGTGCCTACATGCACATGACCACAAGGACCTCGGCCACAGGGACGGTCTGGACTTCGTGCCGAACACGGGTCAGATGGACTCGGCTGGGGTGGATGGGTACTTCCAGTCCATGGGCTACGGTTGGTACATGTTCTGGGTCCCGAGCCCATGGAGCGTCTGGCAGTACACGGATAGTTGGAAAGACGCGAACACGTTGCACTACTACTTGAGGGACAATGGCCACTTCGACTCCTACAGGTCACTGATCGGGACATACGATTTCGATAGCAACACAGGTGCACCGGTGCCGCCGCTGAATCAGAGCGAGCTGACACATTCAGATATCGTGTCGTACGACTTTCACAAGGACGACAACGGCGGTGACTTCAACGTCGAACACATCGCGTTCGTGGTCCGCAACAATGCGCATAGCCGCTACCATTACCCCGACCTCATCAACAACGATAACTACCAGGGCGACTTGATTTCATCGCATACTGGGAATCGGAGCCAGATCGATTGGAACTACAAGGATGTCTTCCTGTGGCCAGGGAGTCCGGAATACGATTCTGGCCACAGGGCGCACTGGAAGCTAGCAGCTTGGCGCCTCTCCTCTTCACTGGATTAAGGAGTGACCATGAGAACCCACGAGATGTCCGGCATTCGCTGGCGTCGGCTTGCTGGTATTTGCTGTGTTGCCGCAGCCATCTGTCTCACGTTTGCGGCCGTCGGTCTCGCTGTTGACGAGGGAGCGTCGGCGCCGGAGCTGTCCGCAGCAGATACTGCGTCCATGACTTCCCTGGTGACGCTATGGAACCAGGGCAACAGCCCTGCATGGCCTGGCAGCACGGCTGACGTCACACTGTCCAAGGCAGCATCCGAGAAGATGAACATCGACTATCGGGCCCTTGCAGAGCAAGTGGGCACAGACGAGTTCATCAAGACGGAGGGCGCGTTTGACGTTGCTGGGTACATGTCCTACCAACGGCAGGAGGCGCCGGATTCCGTCTGCCTCGCGCATGAAGCGAAGGCCGTGTCGATCGAGCCCGTGAGGCAGAACGAGAACGGTGACATCGTCGCCAAAGTGATGGTGTGGCAGGGGTGGAAGACGGCCGAGGTAGACGTCAAGACCGGTGACGTGGTCGCGACCCATCTCATCGACCAGACGCCTGTCCACGTATACGTGTTCCGGAAGACGGACGGCGGTTGGCGCATCGTCAAGGAGACGAGGTACTACCGGGAGTCGTCTGACGCCGATCTCTCTCAGTTCGGTCCGGACACGCCGCACAAGGTGCTCCCGCCAACTGACGAGGTTGGGCTGAACTGAGACGTTGGGGAGGGCAGCGAAGCCGTAGCTGATTCCCTGCGCTTCACCCAGAGGAGTCGTGTAGAGTGTCGGGCCTCTCGGCCCTTGCTATTGGCGTTGACCCTTGCTCCCGGGCCTCGTTGAATGGCTGTCGGCCGCTGACTGAGAGGGTGACGATGAGGCTGTACTGAGCTTGGGCACGCGAGCACGGCCGAGCGAGCGCCGCCGGGGACGGCGTCGTCCGAGCCGGAGTGCGGGACAGGGCGCGCGGGACCAGGTCGCGTGCGCGCCGGCATCCTCTTCATCGCCGCCCTCTTCTTCGGCGTCTGGTTCACGGTGCTGACGGCCACGGCCTGGAAACAGAGGAGGCGGCTCACCGCCGCTTTCCTCGGCCTGCTCGCCGCCGTGGACCTCGCCGTCGCCTTCGACGCGCTGATGCGATGAGGAGCCTCTCCGTGGGTGGCCGGCTCAGCTCGCGATAGACTGCGGTCGGAGGATGCCGCATGGAGAGACTCATCGTCACCGTCGGGCTCACCGGCTCGCGCATCAGCAAGGAGCAGACGCCGCACATCCCGGTCACGGCCGACGAG
>CAZLBQ010000671.1:0-3083 GCA_964557745.1 uncultured Anaerolineales bacterium | reverse complement strand
TGTATATGCCCACATGCGTCACTGTGTCCGGCGGCTGACAACATATCTGGAAGAACACCAGGTCGCCCACGCGCAGGTCCGAGGGGGCGACCCGCTCCGTGGCGTCGTACTGCATCTGAGCCGTGCGGGGCAGCCGCACGCCGACCTGGCTGTAGGCCCACTGGACCAGGCCCGAGCAGTCGAAGCTGGTCTGAGGGCTGGCCCCGCCCCACACGTAGGGCATGCCGAGTTGGGTGTAGGCCACGGCCACGACGTCCGAGCCACTCCCATTGGCGGGCGGCGTGACGCTGAGGGTGGGCCTGGCCGGCTGAGCCGGCGCGCTGAAGAGCGCCGCTACACTGGCGACGGAGAAGGCCAGGGCCAGGAGAAGCGCCAGGACCAGGCTGGCCATGATACGCACGGCGGGGCCGATGAGGTCGCCCAGGACGGCGCCGAGGACAAGCGCTTTCATGCCGAGCCTCCCCTCGCCCGTGGGGCTGCGGCGCTGGACTTGCTGCTCGTCGAGACGCTCGCAGAGCGCGACGTGTGGGTCGTGGCGGCACCCTCCAGCGCGCCCGCGGCGCGGCGGTAGACGACGTAGCGGACGAAGCCCATGCCGTCGCCCAGGTGGTGGCGCATCAGGCCGGGGATCTTGAGGGTCAGGGCCATGACGGCGACGCCCAGGAACAGGCTCAGCAGCGCCGAGTCGAGGGCGATGGGCGTCAGCTCGGTCAGGAGGGAGCCGCCCAGCTTGAGGGCCAGCACCTGGACGAACTGGGTGAACACGGCGGCGAGGAAGGTGCTCGACCACAGGCGGGTCCAGCCCTGGGTCTGAGGCAGCGCCCAACACAGCAGAGCCAGGGGCGCGGCGACCAGCAGAATGTCGATGAGGGCCAGCCGCGCCAGGGTCTGCAGGAGGAGCAGGAGGCTCGTCACCAGGTAGATGACGGCGGCGACCAGGTCGGCCAGTACCTGGCTGCCGAGGTCGGCCCGCTCCCAGGCCGGGAGGGTCGCGCCGCCGATCGCTTTGCATAGGGCGTTGTTGGCGTCGATGGCCAGCTGGCCCCAGGTGAGGCTGGTGTTGACCAGCAGGGCGTTGAGGGCCAGGCGGGGCAGGAGCTCCAGCAGGTCGTGGTAGGGCGCGCCCAGGCTGTCGCGGGCGATCAGGTTGAAGCCGCTCCACAGGGCGATGAGGACCAGCGCCGCGTTGGCGATGGCGCGGGTGACGCCCCACAGGGCCTGGACGGTCGGGCTGGCGTAGGAGCCTGAGGGCGGGGTCTGGGTGATGAAGTTGAGGGAGCTGCCCAGCACGCCGTCGACGACGCGGTGCAGGGCGTCGGCGATCTTCTGGAGGAGGGCGACCAGGGTCGCGTTGAAGACGTCGGCGGCCCACTCCTTGGGGTTAAGCAAGAAGGGCAGGAGCCCGCCAGAGCTGGCGGGCGGCTCGGGCCAGGGCGCGGGCGTGGCGGCGGTCGGCGGGTCGACGACAGGGTCGTCGGCGCGGGCGGGCGTTGCCAGGGCCAGCAGGCTGACGGTCGCGAGCAGGACGAGCAGGACGCGCGCGGGGCGGGGGAGGCGACAGGTCATCTGGCCTCCTCGGGCTGCCAGCGGGCCAGCCAGTACTCGGTCTGGGCCGGAGACCAGCTGCCGCGCGGCCGCAGGGCGAGGATAGCCTGGGCGTGGGCGGGATCCCAGCGGACGGCGTAGACCGTCACGTCGAGGGGGATGTCCCCCACGTCCCACGCCGTGCCGGCAGGCGTGAAGGCGCGTAGGACCAGACCGCGCTTGCCGCTGGCAAGGGCCAGGAGGCTGCCGTCGGGACGCCAGACGGGGAAGCGCGCCTCGGTCTCGGCCAGGCGGCGGCCGCCGGGGTCTTCAGGGGAGGCGAGGAACAGGGAGGGTTGGGGCTTGCCGCCCAGGAGCCAGCCACCTTGACCGCTGTGCCCTTGCGGCGGCGCCGTGTAGAGGAGATGCTCGCCATCGGGGGCCCAGGCGATGGGGGGCATGGGGAAGGGGTGCGCGTCGCCGTCCTGGACATCGGCCAGGTAGCGCAGTTGACCCGTCTCAATGTCGAGGCGGCACAAAGCGGTCTGGGAGCCGCTCTGGGTGAGGAAGGCGACGGCGTGGCCCGAGGGGCTCCACAGGAAGCTGCCGGGCACGATGTCGCTGGGCAGGCTGACCAGGTCGCGCGGTTGCGTCGAGCCGCTGGGCAGCCAGCGGAGGAGGCTGCGCGTGCCGCCGCCGCTGAGACGCTGGCGGCTGACGAGGAGCAGACCCTGGCCGTCGCGGGACCAGGCCAGGTCGACGAGGGTTTCACCCATGATTGACGGCGGCAGGCGGTAGCGCCTCTCGCCGCGCTCGCCGTGGGCGGGGGCGATCCAGACCTCGTCGAGGACAGGGGTTGGTCCCTTGGCGTCACCGCGGGCCAGGTAGGCGACGCGCTGACCGTCCGGGGAGACGGCCAGGCTGCCCTGAATGATGGGCGGCCCCACGCGCTCCATCTGGCCGCCGTCGGCGAGGAGCCAGGCCTGGCGTTCGTCGCCCGGCGGCAGGCTCAGGATGAGGACTGCGCGCCCATCCGCCAGGAAGTCGGCGTGCTGGATGGAGGCGCCGGGCAGTGCGGGGCGGAGGCGCTCCAGCTGCGGCGAGCGGCGCCAGAGGTCGGCCTGTAGGGTGATCGTCACACCCGCGTTGGGCGTAACCGCGTAGACGGCGTCGGCCGAGCCGGCATGGCGCAGGACAACCACGTGCTCACGGTCGGAGAGGGCCAGCGCGAGGGGCGTCTCGCCACGCTTGCGGCCGTCTACTTCCACCGCTGCGCCCGTCGGCAGGCTGTCGATGTGGAGCGTCGCCGAGGGGGCCTCGCTGGGCTGGTGCAGGTAGGTGAAGGCCGTCAGGCTGAGGAGGCTGACGAGCAGGATGGCGGCGCCAAGGGCGAGCCAGCGCCAGCGCTGCCGTAGGATGCGCGGCAGGTGAAAGCGGCTGCCGCCGTGGATGAGGGTCTGGGGAGATTGGTGCATGGACACCTCCTACGTCTGGTCTCACGTTTGATAAGACCAGTGTAGAAGGCTCCACTTTCCCGGCGCTTTCCCGGCGCTTTCCCG
>CAZLBQ010000670.1:0-3084 GCA_964557745.1 uncultured Anaerolineales bacterium | reverse complement strand
GTAGAGCACACCCTTGGTAAGGGTGAGGTCACCGGTTCAATCCCGGTCATGGGCTTTCGTTGTTGATGATGCAGACCTGACAGGTTTTTGGAAACCTGTCAGGTCTAGTTAGCCGGGGTGGCGGAACTGGCAGACGCGCACGACTCAAACTCGTGTCCCGAAAGGGGTGTGGGTTCGACTCCCACCCTCGGCATCCGACAAAAGGGGCAACCTTGCAAGAGGTTGCCCCTTTTTGATTCCGGTTGGCCGGCAGCTCAGGGGAAGGGGTTCCAGAGGAGCGAGAGGCCGATGGCGAGGGCGGCGAGGATGGCGCCGAGGGTGACGAAGGCGAAGCTGATCTCGGTGGTCTCGTGCTTGGTGATGATGGACGTCGGCAGGTCGTGGAAGGCGTTGACGAGTTCGTCGGCGCTCTCGGCCGAGTAGTACTGGCCGTCGGTGAGGGACGCGATCTTCTTGAGGGTGTCCTCGTCGACGCCGCGCCGGAAGCCGCCGTAGCCGCCGCCGAAGCCGCCCCCGCCGCCGAAGCCGCCGCCCCCGCCGCCGGGTGGCGCGGTGTTCGGCTCGCGGCCGACGTTCTGGGGGTTGCAGTTGGGGAACTCGGAGCCGCGCTCGGTGCCGAAGCCGATGGTGTAGACGCGGATGCCGCGGTCCGCGGCCTGCTGCGCGGCGTCGAGAGGCAGCGGGCCGGCGTTGCTGGCGCCGTCGGTGAGCAGGACGATGATGTGGGGCGCGTAGGCGCCTTTGGGGACGGGCGTCGGCTTTACGCCGGACGAGCTGGTGACGCTGGGCGCGACGCTTTTGTCGATCTCGGCGATGGCGTCGATGGACTTGAGGATGGCGCTGCCGATGGCGGTGCGGCGGCCCGCGACGAGGCTATCGACGGCCTCGGCGAGCGCGGCGGAGTCGCGGGTGGGCGGCTGGATGAGTTCGGCATAACCCGCGAAGGCGACCAGGCCAATGCTGCGCACGGCTTTCTCGCGGTCGATGAAGCCCAGGGCGGCGGACTTGGCAGCGGCAAGGCGGGTGGGCGGGATGTCGGTCGAGCACATGCTGAGCGAGACGTCCATCGCCATGATGATGGTGGTGCGGTCGGTGGGGACGGCGACGATGGACACGGGGCGGCTGACGGCGATCATCAGGCTCGTGAGGCCCAGGAGGAAGAGGGCGAAGGGGACGTGGCGCCGCCAGCGCGACGTGCGGGGCAGGGCGTCGCGGATCAGGGAGAGGCTGGAGTAGCGGACGGTGAAGCGCCGCCGTCGCCGCAGCATCCAGATGTAGGCTGCGATGAGCAGCGGGATCAGGACCAGCAGGAGCAGAAAGGACGGCCAGAGAAAACTCACCTGCGACCTCCCACCCGTCTCAACCAATGGTGCTTCACGGGACTCGACTAAACCATAACAACGAGAAGACGCCGCCGAGGAGCAGGACGAGAAGGCTGGCGCCGGCGAAGAGGGACGTGACTTCGGTCTGCTGCGGCTTGACGACGAACTGCGTGCCCAGGTTGCCGTAGATGCGCTGGAGGTCCTGCTCGTTCTGGGCGTTGTAGTACGCGCCGTCGGTCAGGGCGGCGATCTGTTTCAGGGCGGCCTCGTCCAGGCGCGACTGGACGGTGAAGCCCTCGATCTTGAGCGTGGCGCCGGTGGGGCTGCCGATGCCGATGGTGTAGATGCGGACGCCGCGGTTGGCGGCCTCCTTGGCGGCGGTCAGCGGGTTGGGCGGGATGTTGTTCTCGCCGTCGGTGAGCAGGATGATGGCCGCCGGTTGGTACTGGCCCTTGGGCATGGGCGTCGGGGTGGCCGTGGGCATGGGCGTCTGGCGGGTGTAGTACCCGGTCGTCTCCTTGCCGTTAGCGGTGGCGATGGTGGACAAGGCGACCTGGATGCCGGTGGCGAGGGAGGTGCCGCGCGCCGGGGCGAGGCGGTCGATGGCGGCCAGAATCTCGGCCTGGTCGTTGGTGGGCGGCTGGACGGAGAAGCCGCTCTCGCTGAACGAGACGACGCCGATCTGGACCGTCGAGGGCTGGCGCTCCACGAACTGGCGGGCGGCGGCCTTGGCGGCCTCCATGCGCGTCGGCTTGATGTCGTCGGCGGCCATGCTGCCCGAGACGTCGAAGGTGAGGATGACGGTGCCCTCGAGGCGCGGCAGGCTGACGACGGCCTGTGGGCGGGCCAGGGCCAGGGCGAGGAGCGTCAGGCCGACCAGGAAGAGGGCGGGCGGGACGTAGCGCCGCCAACCGAGCGGACGCCCGGTGGCCTGGACGATACCGAGGCTGCCGTAGCCCGCGGCCAGCCGCCGCCGCCGCTGCTGGAGGCGGACGTAGAGCCAGACGAGCAGGGGCGGGACCACCAGGGCAATGAGCATCACCGGCCAGATAAAAGACATCGTGTTGTCCACTCTAGCGGCGACGCCGCTGCCGTAGCGCCGCGAACTGGACCAGGGCGCGCACCAGGTCGTCCTCCGTGGACAGGGCCAGGGTGTCGACGCCGGCGCGCTTGAAGGTCTGGGTCAGGGCCACCTCGCGCTGGCGGGCCGCCTCCTGGAAGCGCCGCCGAAAGCCCTTGTCGCGGGTGTCGACGTAGAGCTGCTCGCCCGTCTCGGCGTCCTCCATGATAATCATGCCCACGTCGGGCAGCTCGGTCTCGCGCGGGTCCCACAGCCGGACGGCGACGACTTCGTGTCGCTGACACAGCAGCTTGAGGGGGCGCTCCCAGCCGGGCGCGCTGATGAAGTCCGAGACGATGAACACCAGCGAGCGGCGGCGGATGGTGTGGAGGCTGGCGTGCAGGAGCGGCCCCAGGTCGGTCATCGCGCCGCGGGGGGGCGGGGGCTGCTTGAGCAGATCGTTGACCAGGCGTAGGACCTGGTTGCGGCCGCCGGCGGCGGGGATGGTGCGCTCGACGCGGCTGTCGTAGAAGATGGCGCCGACGCGGTTGCCGTGGCGGGTGAGCAGGCGGGCCAGCGTTGTCACGATGTCGATGAGGACCGCCCGCTTGTAGGTCGTGACCGCGCCGAAGTCGAGCGACGGACTCAGGTCGAGCAGGAACCAGGCGGTGATGTCGCGGTCCTCGACGTACTGGCGGACGT
>CAZLBQ010000669.1:0-3093 GCA_964557745.1 uncultured Anaerolineales bacterium | reverse complement strand
CGGCTCGCGTCTCGCCTACCTCCACATGGCGGCCAGCGGCGCCCCCAGGCCGACGCCCTTCATCTTGCTCCACGGTGGCCCCGGCGCTTTCGGCGTCACTGCCGAGGGCGCCGCGTACTACGGGGCGCTCGCCGAGGACGGTTTCGACGTCTACCTCTACGACCAGGTGGGCAGCGGCCCCTCAGTCCGGCTCCCCGACCCGCGCCAGTACACTGTAGACTGCCACGTCGCTGACCTGGAGGCGATCCGCCGGCAGATCGGGGCAGAGCAGTTCGTGCTGCTGGGTGACTCGTGGGGCGCCATCCTCGCGGCCAACTACATGACCGTCCATCCCGAGCGCGTAGCGCGCGTCCTCTTCGCCTCCCCCGGCCCCATGAGCCGCGCCGATGCGCCTGTCGGCGGCGTCACCCCTGCCACCCGCCTCCCTGCCGCCCGCCAGCAGCAGAGCCAGGCGCTGCTCAACGCCCCCCGCCTCATCGCCTGGCGCCTCCTGATGGAGATCAACTTCGACGCCGCCTACCAGTTTATCCCTGAGGCCGAGCTGGACGGCTTCGCCGACGTGGTCATGGCCAGCTTTCTCGACGGCGCGGTCTACGATGTCGCCAACCTTGCGCGCGGGCCTGCGTTCACGGGCTTTGGCTGGTGGTCGATGACGATGACCAATGTAGACATGAGCATGCGCACGCGTGATCCACACCTCTTCCTGCCACGCAACCGCACGCCTGCGCTCGTCCTGCGCGGCGAGTACGACTATATCCCCCCCCACGTTGCTCAGGCGTACCGGACCACCCTAGCCAACGCCAGCCTCGTCACCGTACCCCACGCCGGCCATCTGGTGTATGACGAGCAGCCGGAGCTGTTTCTCGCCATCGTGCGCGCGTTTCTCCTTGAGCAGCCGTTGCCGCTGCCAGCCGAGTAGTTGAAGGACTAGACAGTGACAAGGTAGGCATCCCGCACGAAGCATTCCGCTATGACGAAGGAGGATGACCTCTATCACCCGGCTCAGTCCGGACCGGCGTAGTCGCTCGCCGCTGACTCCGGATCTTCGTCCTCCTGCGTCGCGCGGCCGGGCCTAGAGTTCTATCTCACATAGGTGAAGAATTCTCCACCGCAAGTGGAGAATTCTTCCACTTTCGACCTCTCAGATAGAGGTATGATGGATAAGTGAAACTTTGGCCCGGCAGGCCAACAGGCAAGGAGACGATAGACAGATAGGCACTTTCATCAGGTAGGACATCAAGAGACGACATCTTGCGAGGAGGTAAGAGGTATGTCTCTTTGCCGAGAGAGGGTTGCTCAACTGGCGTACCCGTAGGCTCACCATCTCACCCAGGGGGGGTTGGGAATCGGTGAGCCTTTTTTTGCAACCGTTTGTCACAGTCCTTACTCAATTGAAGGAGCGTCTATGGCTTTGAAAGCAGCGTTCATTTTCCTCGCTCCGGAGGTAGACCCGGCTCGGCATCGCTGCCAGGTGATGACCCCTGCGGTGGAACTGACGGTGGTCGGCGTGGTGGACTACGCGCAGGCCGAGAGTGTCGCACAAGCGCTCGTCGCGGAGGGCATTACGGCCATCGAGCTGTGTGGCGGGTTCGGCCACGCCGGAACGGCCCAGGTCGTCGACGCGGTGCAAGGCAAGGCCGCCGTGGGTGTCGTGCGCTTCGACAATCACCCGGGCCTTGGCGGGCAGAGCGGCGACAGCGTCTTTGCGCGGGTCATGGTCCCGGAGATGTAAGGCAACAGTGGCTGGCTGACCAAGGAGGAAAACAATGACTGAGATCACTACGGAGAAGCTGCTCTGGATCTACGAACGCATGCGTCTCATTCGCGAGTTCGAGACCCGGGCAGCCAAGTTGTTCGCCGAAGGCGTCCTCCCCGGCTTCGTCCACCTATACGCCGGTGAGGAAGCCATCGCGACCGGGGTGTGTGCCCACCTGACCGACCGCGACTTCATCACCTCGACCCACCGCGGCCACGGGCACTGCATCGCCAAGGAGGTCGACGTCTACTCGATGATGGCCGAGCTGTACGGCAAAGAGGCGGGCGCCTGCAAGGGCAAGGGCGGCTCGATGCACATCGCCGACGTGAGCAAGGGCATGCTGGGCGCCAACGGTATCGTGGGCGGCGGCGGCCCCCTGGCGTGTGGCTCGGCCCTGACGGCCAAGGTCCTCGGCACGCAGCAGGTCACCGTGTGCTTCTTCGGCGACGGGGCGGCCGAGCAGGGCACCATGCACGAGGCGATGAACATGGCGGCGATCTGGAAGCTGCCCGTCCTCTTCGTGTGTGAGAACAACGGCTTCGCCGAATCCACGCCGATCGCCTACCACGCGTCGGTCAAGGACATTGCCGACCGCGCGACGGCCTACAACATGCCCGGCCTGACGGTGGACGGCACCGATGTCTTCGCCGTCTACGAGGCGGCGGGCGAGGCCGTGGCGCGGGCCCGACGCGGGGAAGGGCCGACCCTCATCGAGGCCAAGGCCTTCCGCTACTACGGCCACTTCGAGGGTGACCCGCTCACCTACTACACCGACGAGATGCGCAAGGGCTTCACGGCGCGTGATCCCATCGCGCGCTTCCGCAAGCAGGTCTTGGACAGGGCGCTTGTCCCCGAAGCCAGCTTGAACGAGATCGATACCCGAGCGGTGCAGACCATCGATGACGCCGTCGCCTTCGCGCAGCGCAGCCCGCTTCCGGTACCCGCCGACCTGTTGAGCGACGTCTACGTCACCTACGCGCATGCCTAGAGGAGGGTAACCATGGCACCACGTGTACTGACATTCCGTGAGGCGGTCAACGAAGGCATCCGGCTGGAGATGCGCCGCGATCCGACCGTCATTCTGATGGGTGAGGACGTGGCGGGTGGCGCTGCCCTCCCCTACGTCGAAGGCAAGGGCGAGGAGGCTTGGGGTGGCGTCCTCGGCGTCACCAAGGGGCTGGCGAAGGAGTTTGGCCGCGACCGCGTGCGCGACACGCCCATCAGCGAGTCCGCCATCATCGGCGCCGCCGTGGGCGCGGCCTCAACCGGCTTGCGCCCGGTCGCCGAGCTGATGTTCGTCGACTTCTTCGGCTGCTGCATGGACCAGATCTACAACC
>CAZLBQ010000668.1:0-3112 GCA_964557745.1 uncultured Anaerolineales bacterium | reverse complement strand
ACGTGCGCATGCCGACGACGTGCTGGATGGCGCCGCTGATGCCGCAGGCGATGTAGAGCTGCGGCGCGACGGTCTTGCCCGTCTGCCCAACCTGCTCGCCCCATGGCCGCCAGCCCGCGTCCACGACGGCGCGCGCCGCGCCGACGGCCGCGCCCAGTGTGTCGGCCAACTCCTCGACCAGCTTGAACTGGTCGGGGCCGCCCATGCCGCGCCCGCCGGACACAACCACCTTCGCTTCCTGGAGGTCAGGGCGCTCGCTCTTGATCTCCTGGAACTCGACCACCTTGGCGCCCGGCGCGTACTCGATGGTCACCGGGACCGGCGTCATCGTCGCGCTCTTGCCGGCCTGCGGCGCGCCCGCCAGGAACGCGCCCGGCCGCACCGTCACGATGGCCGGTGTCGTCTCCAGCGCGACGCCGGCGATGGCGTTGCCGGAGAACACGGGCCGTGTCGCGACGACCTTCCCACCGTCCACGGCCACGTCAGTGGCGTCGGCAGCGAGCGCTACACCCAGCCGAGCCGCCAGCCGCGCGCTCAGATCACGCCCGTGCGGCGTGGCCGGGAAGACGATGACCCTGGGCTGGACGACGGTCACGACCTGCTGCAGGGCGTCGATGTATGACTCGACCGCGTAGTCGGCCAGGTCAGGACTCTCGGCGACAAAGACCTCATCCGCGCCCGCCTCGCCCAGCGGCTTAGCCAGCGCGGCCACACCCGGCCCGCCCAGGATGGCAGCCTGCACCGCGCCACCCAGACCACCGGCCAGCTTGCGCGCCGCGACCAGCGCTTCGGCGGACACGCGCTTGAGCGTCCCGCCCCGATTCTCAGCGATGACAAGGATTCCGTTGGGCATGGCTAGATCACCTTCACTTCTTCATGGAGCGCGCGCACCAGTTCCTTGACGGCCTCGGCCGGCTCGCCCGGAATGACCCGGCCCGCCGCGCGCTCGCTCGGCGGCACCAGCGTCTTGACGTGGGTGCGCGCCGCGCCCGCGCCCACCTCGGCCGGGTCGATGCCCAGGTCAGCCGCGCTCCACACCGGAATGGTCTTGCGCTTGACGGCCATGATGTTCTTGAGCGAGGCATAGCGAACTTCATTCAGGTTCTGCATCGCCGTGAACACCGCCGGCATCTCGACCTCGATGATCTCGCGGCCGCCGTCGACTTCCGTCGTGCAGCGCGCCGTCGAGCCGTTGATTTCGATCTTGTTGACAAAGGCAACGTGCGGCAGCGCCAGCGCGTCGGCCACCGCCGGGCCTACCACGCCCTGGTTCCAGTCGACACCCGCGATGCCGGCCCAGATCATATCATACTCGCCGACCTTCTCAATCGCGGCGGCGAGGATGCGGGCCACCGCCAGCTCGTCGCTGCCCTCGAAGGCCGGATCGCTGACCAGGATACCGTCATCCGCGCCCAGCGCCAGCAGCTTCTTGAGCGTCTCCTCGGCGCGCTTCGGGCCGACAGTGATGAGCGTCACCTTCCCGCCATACTTCTCCTTGAGGCGGATCGCCTCTTCGGTCGAGTTCTCGTCGTAGGGGTTCGGCTCCCACGCCAGGCCGTCCTCGACAATTCGGTTGTCGCGCACAGGGACCTTGGCCGCCGGGTCAGGCACCGACTTGACCAAGACAATAATGTTCATAAACGCCTCCTTGATGCGGCTGACACGCGTCGTGGCGGACAATGCCGCAATGTGTCAGGTCAATTTTAAGGCGCTTGGGGCAGCCGGTCAAGTAGTAATCAGACCACCGGGGACGGTGGGATGACCACCTCTACACGACGGCCGCCAGCGCGTCCAGGCCGGCCGTGACCAGGGCCACGTCGGCCTGCGACCCCATGTGGCCGATGCGGAAGACGTGGCCGCTGAGTTCGTCCCACGATCCGCCCACGACGACGCCCCGCTCGCGGAGCCGCGCGTCCAGCGTTTCCCACGTCAGGCTCTTCGGCACCCGCACTGCCGTGACCGTCGGCGACGCCGTCGCCTCGTCCTGTTGGTAGAGGTCCAGGCCCATCGCCCGCACCCACTTACGACACAGCGCCGCCACGTCGGCGTGGCGGCGCAGGACGGTGTCCAGCCCCTCAGCCAGGATCAGGTCGCATGCGACCTTGAGCGCAGCGGTGCTAGCCCAGGACAGGGTATAGGGCGTGTAGCGCCGCTCGACGAAGCCATCCCAGGGCGCGAGGGCGTCATAGCCGCTGTAGTTGACCTGATGGACAATGTCCCAGGCGCGCGGGCTGACGGCGACCATCGCCAGGTCGGGCAGCGCCGCCAGGCACTTCTGGCTCCCGACCAGGGCCAGGTCGATGCCCCAGCCGTCCACGTCCAGGGCTGCGCCACCCGCCGCCGACACGGTATCGACGTAGAACAGCGGGACGTCATAGCGCCGCACCAGCGCCCCAATCTCCCCAACCGGGTTGAGGTTGCCTACAGGCGTGTCGCAGTGGACCGCCGTGACCATCGTCGGGCGGTACTCGGCGATGGCCGCCTCGACCTCGGCCAGGTCGATGGGACGGTCGAAGTCGAAGCGCACGGTGCGTAGCTGGCCGGTGATGCCCTCGGCCAGCTTGCCAATACCCACCCCGTACGGCCCGTTGCCGACGGCGAGGACGCGGTCGCCGGGGCGTAGGCAACTCTTCAGCGCGCCCCACAGCGCCAGCATGCCCTCGCCCGTCATGATGGCGATACGGTTCTCCGTCTTGAGGATGCGTTGCAGCGCCGCCTCGGTGGCCTGGTACAGTTCGAAGAACTCGATCTCCAGGTCCGACGAGCCGTAGTCGGTCAGGTAGGCCTGGCGCACCGCCTCCGGCACACGCGTCGGCCCCGGCACCAGCCCCACGGGATACGTTCGCATCACAGCCTCCTGTCGTTTATTCAAGGCGCGATTCCCTGTCGCCGACGACCTGCGCCGCAGCAAGAACCCCGCCGACCGTCATGCCGAGCGGAGCGAGGCATCTGCTCTGGCAGCGTTTCCAGAGGAGACCCCTCACTCCGTTCGGGGTGACAGCCGACTGTCACTCCTGAGCCGGTGGCACGTCGCCGCTCAGCGCCCGGGGCCAGCGGGCCTCCCACTGGGCGCGCCAGGCGGCGAAGTCCCCCGCCAGCAGCCGCTCGCGGA
>CAZLBQ010000667.1:0-3123 GCA_964557745.1 uncultured Anaerolineales bacterium | reverse complement strand
GCCGGTCCAGACCGGCATCAAGGTCATCGACGCCCTGTTCCCCATCGGACGCGGCCAGCGCGAGTTGATCATCGGCGACCGCCAGACCGGGAAGTCGGCCATCTGCGTGGATACCATCCTCAACCAGAAGGGCCAAGACCTGATCTGTATCTACGTCGCCATCGGTCAGAAGGAGTCCCAGGTCGCCAACATCGTGGGCGTCCTGGAGCAGTACGGGGCGATGGACTACACCGTCGTCGTGAGCGCCTCGGCGTCCGAACCGGCGGCCTTGCAGTACATCGCGCCTTTCGCCGGCTGCGCCATCGGCGAGGAGTTCATGGAGAGCGGGCGCGATGCCCTCATCGTCTACGACGATCTGTCGAAGCACGCCTGGGCCTACCGCCAGGTGTCGCTCCTGCTGCGCCGCCCGCCTGGCCGCGAGGCCTACCCCGGCGACGTGTTCTACCTCCACTCGCGCCTGCTGGAGCGCGCCGCACGGTTGAGCGAGGAAAATGGGGGCGGCTCGCTGACGGCCCTGCCGCTCATCGAGACTCAGGCCGGCGACGTGTCGGCGTACATCCCGACCAACGTCATCTCCATCACCGACGGCCAGATCTTCCTGGAGAGCGATCTGTTCTACGCCGGTGTGCGTCCCGCCGTGAACACCGGTCTGTCGGTGTCGCGCGTGGGTGGTGACGCTCAGACGCGCGCCATGAAGCAGGCCGTCGGCCGCATGCGCAGCGAGCTGTCGCAGTTCCGCGAGCTGGCCGCCTTCGCCCAGTTCGGCTCGGACCTGGACGCCGTCACCAAGCGCCAGCTGGACCGCGGTGTGCGCCTCCAGGAAGTGCTCAAGCAGCCCCAGTACCAGCCGCTCACCCTGGGTCACGAAGTCGCCATCCTGTACGCCGTCAACAACGGCTACCTGGACAACGTCGAAGTGCGCCACGTAATGAGTTGGGAAGCCGACTTCCACAAGTTCCTGGACCGCAACTTCCCGTCCATCATCGCCGGCATTGAGTCGGACAAGCGGTTGTTTGACCCGAAGGTCGGGGCCGACGCCTCGCCGACGGTCCAGCAACTGCGCGCCGCCCTCGACCAGTTCAAGGCGCAGTGGCAGCCGCCCGCGTAAGCGAGTGCTGAGTGCTGAGTGCTGAGTTCCCCAAGTCTCGGCACTCAGCACTCGGCACTCAGTACTTAGTACGGAGGTAGCGTGGCAAGCGCCCGCGAGATTCGACGCCGCATCCGTAGCGTCAAGAATATCAAACAGATTACGAAGGCGATGGAGACCGTCGCCGCGTCCAAGATGCGTCGCGCCCAGCAGCAGACGCTGGCGACGCGCCCATACGCCGAGAAGGCCCGTGAGGTGCTAGGGTCCATCGCCCGGCAGACGGCGCGCGGCGCCACGCCGCACCCGCTTCTGGAGCAGCGCGAGCCGCGCAATGTGGCCTTGATTCTGATGACAGCCGACCGCGGCCTGGCGGGCAGCTTCAACTCGAACATGATCCGCACCGCGCTGTCGTGGATGCGCGAGCAGCAGGGGACGGTCAGCGTCATTCCCGTCGGCCGCAAGGGCCGCGACTTTATCCTGCGCGTCGGGCGGCCCATCCTGGCCGAGTTCACCCCGCTGCCCGAGCCGCCCCAGTTGTCGGCCACGCTGCCCATCTCGCGCATCGCCATCGAGGACTTCCTCAAGGGCCAATTGGACGCGGTCTACCTGGGCTACACCGAGTTTCACTCCGCGCTGCGCCAGGTGCCGACGATCAAGCGCCTGCTGCCGGTCGAGCCGGTGTGGGAGCAGGACGAGCGCCACGTCGCCATCGACTATATCTACGAACCCGACCCCATCGACGTCCTCGACGCCGTCCTGCCGCGCTTCACCGAGATGCTGGTCTACGAGGCCCTCCTGGAGTCGGTCGCCAGCTTTTACAGCGCTCAGATGGTGGCGATGCGCAACGCCAACGACGCGGCCGGTGAACTGATTGACGATCTCACATTAACGTATAACAAGGCCCGCCAGGAAGGCATTACCCGCGAGTTGTTGGACATCGCGGGCGGCTCGGCGGCGCTCGAGCAGGGAAGGTAAATACCTGGGAGGTCACGCATGGCAGTAGCCGCTGAACCGACGACGAACGGTAACGCGCAGCGTGTGATGGGGAAAGTCGTGCAGATTATCGGCTCCGTGGTGGACGCCGAGTTTCCCGAAGAGCAACTGCCTGAGATTTACGATGCCATCGAGGTGCTGAGCGACGACGGGCGGACTGTGGTGTGCGAGGTGCAGACGCACCTGGGCAACAACGCGGTGCGTGCGGTGTCGATGACGACGACGGACGGCCTGCGGCGCGGCATGGATGTCGCGTCCACTGGCGGCCCCATTACCGTCCCCGTCGGGCCGGAGACCCTGGGCCGCGTGTTCGACGTGCTGGGCAACCCCATTGACGAGAAAGGCCCGGTCAACGCGACGACGCGCTACCCCATCCACCGCCCCTCGCCCCCGCTCATCGACCAGGTCACCAAGACCGAGGTGTTCGAGACAGGCCTGAAGGTTATCGACCTGATTGCCCCGTTCACCAAGGGCGGTAAGACGGGCGTGTTCGGCGGCGCGGGCGTCGGCAAGACGGTCACTATCGCCGAGCTGATCCGTAACATCGCCGCCGTCCACTCGGGCTACTCCGTGTTCGCCGGCGTGGGCGAGCGGACCCGCGAGGGCACGGCCCTCTACGGCGAGTTGCACGAGTACGGCGTCATTGGCTCGACCGCCCTCATCTTCGGCCAGATGAACGAGCCGCCCGGCGCGCGCCTGCGCGTGGGCCTGACGGGTGTCACGATGGCCGAGTACTTCCGCGACGAAGGCCGCGACGTGCTGCTCTTCATCGACAACATCTTCCGCTTCGTCCAGGCGGGTTCCGAAGTATCGGCGTTGTTGGGGCGCATGCCCAGCGCCGTCGGCTACCAGCCGACCCTGGCGACGGAGATGGGCGCGCTCCAGGAGCGCATCACGTCCACCAAGCGCGGCTCCATCACCTCGATGCAGGCCGTGTACGTGCCCGCCGACGACTACACCGACCCGGCCCCGGCCACGACGTTCGCCCACCTGGACGCGACCATCGCCCTCGAGCGCTCCATCTTCGAGCAGGGCATCTTCCC
>CAZLBQ010000666.1:0-3134 GCA_964557745.1 uncultured Anaerolineales bacterium | reverse complement strand
GCGGCCTACTACAAGGGCCAGGGACAGACGCCGCCCCCGTTCCTTAAGCCAGAGGAGGAGACGGCGACAGCCCCGAAGAGCGTCAAGGAAGAGAAGATCGCCATCAACCTGGCGGGCTTCTATGCCTTGGAGGCGGGGCTAGGGGTGCTCTCGGAGCGCTCGAAGGAGGCCCCGCTGGATATTCTGGACGCGATTGCGAAGGGGACGCGGTCGAAGGAGGACATGCTGCTGCTGGCCCGCTTCGCCAACGCCACCTGGAAGGCGGGTCAGCCCTTCCGCGCTCTCAACCGCATCACCCGCGACAACTTCGTGCCCGCCGCGCTCCTGACCGAGGCTGACCTCCAGAAGGACTTCGACCAGATCAAGGCGGTGGCGACCAAGCTGCAGGAGGCGATGAAGAAGCCGTAGCGATAGTGACGTGCGGAGAGCAAAAGAGGTCCCCCCTGATTCACCTTTCCAGTTGGGCGACCAGGGGGGACTGTTCTGAACTCAGACTAGCGCTTGACGCCGAACTTCCACGGCTCGATCCAGCCGGGGATGGTGCTGTCGCGCATCGTCGTCTTGCCGTAGGTGGTGTAGGGCTTGATGAGGTAGACGATCTCGTTGTTCCACAGCGGCGCCGTCGCCACTTCCTTGAGGACAATGTCCTCGGCCTGCTGGTAGAGCTGGATACGCTTCTGCGGGTCCTTCTCCTGGTCCGCCTGGTCCACCAGCTTGTCGAAGTCGGCGTTCTTGAAGCCGACACGCTGAGCGAAGCCAGAGTTGGACCGCCAGTAGACCGACAGGAAGTTCTCCGGGTCGGGGTAGTCGGCGCACCAGCCCAGGATGAACAACTGCGGCGCCGTGGTGATGTCCTTGGTCATCGCCGTGTAGGTCGTGGCCTCGACGGGGTCGAGGACGGGCGTGATGCCCAGCGATTGCTGCAACTGGGCGGCGATGAACTCGTAGCGCACCTTGTTGCGGGGCGACGAACTGTAGGTCAGCTTCACCTCACCGTTGAAGGCGGCCTTCTGCCAGGCGGCCTTGGCGGCGGCAGGGTCGTTCTTCAGGAAGTCGCCCGCGTTGGCGCGGAAGCCCGGCACGTCGGGGGCGAGCCACGAAGTTGTCGCCTTGCCCTGGCCGCGCAGCACGTCGCGCACCCACGCCTCGCGATCGATAGAGCGGCCCACGGCCAGACGCGCATCGGCCTTGCCGAAGGGCTCCTTTGTCTCATTCGCCATGACGCCGTAGGTGCAGCCGCCCGGGTAGCGCACGACTTCCTTGCTCAGCGTCGGGTCCTTGAGCGCGTTCTCCTGGTCCTCGGCGGCCAGCGGGATGATGTCCAACTCGCCGCTCTTGTAGGCCTCAAACGCGACCTTCGAGTCCACAATGTAGCGGAAGGTTACCTCGTCGACCGTCGGCTTCTCCCCCGACCAGTTCGGGTTCGGGACGAAGGTCGCAAACTCCTTCTCCTTGAACGTCTTGAGGATGAAGGGGCCGTTACCGACGTGGTTTTCGGCCTTGATCCACCAGTCCTCGCCCTTGGCGACCATGTCCTCGCGCGCCGGCCAGCCGATCCACAGCGTGGCGACGTACGGGAAGTAGGCGGCGGGCTTGACCAGCTTGAACTGGATGGTCTGGTCGTCGAGAGCCTTGACGGCCATCTTGTCGCGCAGCGCCTTCAGGTCGGCCTCGCTCGTCTTCTTGAGGTCGGCGGTCGCGTACGCCTCGGCGCCCTCGATGATGAACGTCGAGCTTTGATACTCACCGTTCACGTTGGGGTCGGCGGCGCGCTTCCAGGCGAACTCGAAGTTCTTGGCCGTCAGCGGCTGGCCGTCGCTGTACTTCAAGCCGGGCTTGAGCTTGAAGGTGTAGGTCTTGCCATCCTCCGAGACCTGCATGCTCTCGGCGGCGCCCGGCACGGCCTTCAGGTCCTGGCCGAGCATCATCAGGCCCTGGTAGATCATGATGTCGTGGGCAATCTCGCCGGAGAACGACACGCGCTGCGGGTCGAGGTTATCGGGCGAGGTGGCGACGTTGATGCGCACGGCGTTCTTGGCCGGCGCGTTCGCGCTTTTAGCAGGCGCAGCCGGCGCGGCAGCCGTGGGGCTGTCGGCCTTGGGCGCGGTGGTGGGGGCGGCGGCCTGCCCGGCCCCGGCCTGGGGGGCGGCGGGCGCGGTCGTCGGCACAGCGGTCTGCTGGCTGCCGCCACAGGCGGCGACGACCAGGGCGACCAGAGCGAGCGCGAAGAACAGCGCTTTTCTCATGATTCGCAATCTCCTTCTCCATCCGAATGGCGCCGTCAATAGAGTCCGGTTTGGGGCAAGGGACATGACGGCCAGTATTATCCCTTACTATTAGTATGCCAACCGAGGGCAAATGGTTCGCGGAGCCAGCGTCAGATACGGGCGCTAATGCGATGTGTAATAGTGCGTCGCGCGCGCGGTCGCCAGTTCCGTGGTGTGATTCTTCAAGCCAAACGTGAGCGAGACAAGGCCGACGGCAACGATGCCGATGACCAGAAACGCCGCGCTGTAGCCCGATACGCCACCGCCGTGCGAGGCGGCAATCGCGCCGACGACCGCCCCGCTGAGCAATTGCCCCATGCTCGTAGCGATGACGGTGAGTCCTTGCGCTGATGCGCGTTCGGAGGGCGGCGCTTCGTTCAGCATGATATAGCGGATCGGCGCGCCGAGCAGCGCAGCCAGGCCCAGGCCGATCACGACACCCGCGCCAATGAACAGACCCAGGCTCGCCGCGTAGAGGCTGAGCAAGATCATGCCGATCGCCAGGAGCGTCGCGCCGCTGAAGACAATCACCTTTGAACCGTAGCGGTCCAGCAAGCGCCCGACCACAGGTGAGCCGACGGCCATGGCGAGCACGACCGGCATCAGCAGGAAGCTCGCCGTCGAGTCCTTGACACTCAAGGCGGCCACGGCCAGCGCCGGCATGAAGACGAGACCGGCCTCGCCCAGGCCCGCGCCGGCCGATAGCGCGCTGGCCAGGACAATTTGCCGCGACTCGGACAGCGTCAGGCGCAGTACCGGGTCTGCCGCGCGCCGTTCGGCGACGATGAACAACACGAGGAAGACGAGCGCGGCGAGAACGAATGGGGCAACGTCCGACGAGACGATGCTGGCGACAAAGTTCTTCGT
>CAZLBQ010000665.1:0-3140 GCA_964557745.1 uncultured Anaerolineales bacterium | reverse complement strand
TACTTGATACTTGACAGGACTTCCCATGCGCCTCTACAACACCCTCGGCCAGCGTCTCGAACCCTTCGCGCCCCGCCCCAACCAGCCGGTGACGGTCTACGTGTGCGGCATCACGCCGTACGACACGACGCACCTGGGCCACGCGTTCCTGTACATCAGCTTCGACGTCCTGCTCCGCCACCTGGAAGCCAAGGGCTGGCCGGTGCGCTACGTCCAGAACGTCACCGACATCGACGACGACATCCTGCGCAAGAGCCGCGAGGTGGGCGAGGACTGGATCGCGCTCGGCAACCGCTGGACGCGCCAGTTCATCGACGACCTGCTGGCCCTCAACGTCCGCCCCCCCGATGAGTATGTACGGGCGACGAGCGAGATCGACACCATCGTCCAGATCAACGCGCGCCTCATCGAGGCGGGCTTCGCCTACGTCAGCCAGGGCAACGTCTACTTCCGCGTTGGGCGCGACACGGACTACGGCAAGCTGAGCGGGCTAACGCCCCAGGAGATGATTCCCATCTCGGCCGAGCGCGGGGCCGACCCCAACGACCCGCGCAAAGAGGGGTCGCTGGACTTCATCCTGTGGCAGGCGCAGGCGCCGGGCGAGCCAGCCTGGGACAGCCCGTGGGGACCGGGCCGCCCCGGCTGGCACATCGAGTGCTCGGCCATGTCGCTGCGCCACCTGGGCGAACCCATCGACATCCACGGCGGCGGCGGCGACCTTGTCTTCCCCCACCACGAGAGCGAGATTGCCCAGTCGGAGCACTTCACGGGCCACGAGCCGTTTGCCCGCTTCTGGGTTCACGCGGCCATGCTCCACTTCGAGGGCGAGAAGATGAGCAAGTCGCTGGGCAATATGGTCTTCGCCCGCGACCTGCTCAAGACGTACAGCGCCGACGCCGTGCGCCTGGCGCTGCTGGCGCACAACTACCGCGAGTCGTGGGAGTACCACGACGACGACATCCGCCGGGCGGCGGCCCTCGCCGAGCGGCTCCGCCAGGCCAGCCACGACGGCGGCGGCTCATCGCACCGCTCGCTGTCCAGCGTTCACCGCCCGGCGACCGAGGACTTCGTGGCGCGCTTCAACGCGGCGCTCGACAACGACCTGGACACGCCCGGGGCCATCGCGGTGCTGGACGAGCTGGCCTCGGAGGTGCAGTCGCACCGCGACAGCGCCGAGACGCTGCGCCGCCTGGCGGGCGTGCTCGGGCTGCGCCTGGACGCGCCGGGGCCAGAGCCGCGCGTGGTCGAGGGCTGGCGTGCCCATCGGCGGCAATTCGAGTAGAATTGGCGGCAGACCCCTTCACCCTTCCCGAGAGGCTCACCTATGCCACCGCTCAAGATCGCCTTCATCGCCGCCGAGTGCGTCCCGTACGCCAAGACCGGCGGCCTGGCCGATGTCGTCGGCGCGCTGCCCCAGTACCTGCGCGCCCTGGGCCACGACGTCATCGTCATCATGCCCAAGTATTCGAGTATCGACGCCTTCAAGTACGGCCTGCGCCCCTACCTCGCCCCGCTCGGTGTCTGGATGGGCAACACCCAGGAGTGGTGCGCGGTATACACCGCCGACAATAAGGGTGTCCCGGTCTACTTTATCGACTCGGCCAAGTTCTTCGACCGCTGGGGCCTGTACCACGACGCCGCCTACAACGACTACCTGGATAACCCCATCCGCTTCGGCTTCCTGACGCGAGCCGGTTTACAGTTATGTAAAGACATAGGCTTCGCGCCCGACATCGTCCACGCCCACGACTGGCACACCGCCCTCGCGCCCGCCTACCTCAAGATCTGGCACTGGGACGACGCCATGCTGGGCAAAGCGGCCAGCGTCCTGACCATCCACAACATCGCCTACCAGGGCGTCTACCCCGCCTCCAACTACGCCTACCTCGGCCTCCAGCGGAGCAACTTCACCTCGGACAAGTTCGAGGACCACGGCGCGGTCAACTTCCTCAAGGGCGGCATCTACTACGCCGACGTGCTCAACACCGTCAGCCCGACCTACGCTGACGAGACGCGCACGCCGGCCCTCGGCTATGGCCTAGCGCCCTACCTGAACAACCGGGGCGCGGACTACGTCGGCATCCTCAACGGCATCGACACCGCCGAGTGGAACCCGGCCACGGACAAACTCATCCCCGCCCGTTACTCGGCCGACGACCTGGCTGGCAAGGCGGTGTGCAAGCGAGAGTTGCAGCGGCGGTTCATGCTCGTCGAGAGTCCTGACACACCCATCGTGGGCGTCGTCAGCCGCCTGGCCGCGCAGAAGGGCCTCGACCTGCTGGCGCAGGCCATTGAGAGCATCATCAACAACATGTGGGTCCAGTTCGTGCTCCTCGGCTCGGGCGACCCGGCGCTGGAAAGCTACTTCAGCGGCCTGCCCGCGCGCTATCCCGGCCGTTTCGTCAGCTACATCGGCTACAGCAACGAGATCGCCCACTGGATCGAGGCCGGCTCCGACTTCTTCATCATGCCGTCGCTGTACGAGCCGTGCGGCCTCAACCAGATGTACTCGCTCCAGTATGGCACGCTGCCCATCGTACGCGCGACGGGTGGCCTGAACGACACGGTCCAGCAGTACGACGAGACGACGGGGGCGGGAACGGGTTTCAAGTTCTACGAGCCTAGCCCCAGCGCCATCTACTACAGCGTCGGCTGGGCCGTCAGCACGTTCTACGACCGGCCCCACCACATCGCCCAGATGATCCAGACGGCGATGGCGCAGGACTTCTCCTGGCAGAAGAGCGCCCAGGTCTACGAAGCGCTCTACCAACGGGCCATTGACAACAAGCGGCGGTTGTAGGCCACCAGACGGCACACCCTTTGCTTTTGTTCAGCAACGAACAAGACAAAGGAGTGTACACGATGGCTCTTTGGAAGGGACTACTGAGTGGCCTGGTCGGAGCGACAGCCCTCACGCTGATTCACGAGACGGTTCGCCGCCGCAACCCGGACGCGCCGCGCATGGATGTCCTGGGCATGCGCGCCCTGGCGAAGACGCTGCGCGCCGCCGACCAGACCCCTCCCCCCGATGACCAACTCTTCGACATGACTCTGGCGGGCGACCTGCTCTCCAACCCGGCCTCCTACAGCCTTGGGGGCTGGGGCGCGCCCCATCACGCTCGTCCGCGTGGCGCCATCCT
>CAZLBQ010000664.1:0-3149 GCA_964557745.1 uncultured Anaerolineales bacterium | reverse complement strand
GGACGTCCCCAATGCGACAATGAGCTACCTGCCCAGGAGGGTGGGGCTGATGCTCCACACATGCACCTCAGCCGCCACGCGTATCGCCTTCGCCCTCGCCCTGGAGCGCGGCCTCGCCCGCGACTCGGCGCGCACGGTTGGCAACTTCTGGGTGGACCTGGTGCGCGGCACGCTCTACGTCCTGCTGCCCCTGTGCCTCGTCGGGGCGCTGGTCCTCGTCTGGCAGGGCGTGCCCCAGAACCTGAACGCCTACGCGATGGCGACCACGGTCGAGGGCGCGCCGCAGACCATCGCCCAGGGGCCGGTGGCGTCGCAGGAGTTCATCAAGCAACTGGGGACGAACGGCGGCGGCTTCTTCAACGCCAACGCCGCCCATCCCTATGAGAACCCGACGCCCCTCACCAACCTCATTGCCATGCTCAGCATCTTCGCCCTCGGCGCGGGCCTGACCTACACCTTTGGCCGCATGGTCGGCGACACGCGCCAGGGCTGGGCCGTCTACGCCGCGATGATGGCCCTGTTCGCGCTGGGCGTCGCCGTCGTCTACCCCGCCGAGGCGGCCGGCAACCCGGCCTACCCCGCCGCCGTCGACCAGGCCGTCACGCCCCTCCAGGCGGGCGGTAACATGGAGGGCAAGGAGGTTCGCTTCGGCATCGCCAACTCGGCCCTGTTCGCCGTCGTCACCACCGACGCGTCGTGCGGCGCCGTCAACAGCATGCACGACAGCTACACGCCCCTCGGCGGCATGCTTCCCATGCTCAACATCATGTTGGGTGAGATCATCATCGGCGGCGTCGGCGCCGGCCTGTACGGCATGCTCTTGTTCATCGTCCTGACCGTCTTCATCGCCGGGCTGATGGTCGGCCGCACACCCGAGTACCTGGGCAAGAAGATCGAGGCCAAAGAGGTCAAGATGGCGATGCTCGCCATCCTCGTCCTCCCGCTGACCATCCTGGGCTTCACTGCCCTCGCCAGCGTCCACCCCGCCGGCCTGGCGGGCATCCTCAACCCCGGCCCGCACGGCTTCAGCGAGATGCTCTACGCCTTCGTCTCCGCCACCGGCAACAACGGCAGCGCCTTCGCCGGCCTGACGGCCAACACCCTGTTCTACACCACGGGCCTCGGCCTGGCCATGCTCATCGGCCGCTTCCTGATGATCGTCCCGATGATGGCGATGGCGGGCGCGCTGGCGAGCAAGAAGCTCGTCCCCGCCTCGGCGGGCACCTTCCCGACGACCGGCGGCCTGTTTGTCGGCCTACTGGTCGGCGTCATCCTGATTGTCGGCGGCCTGACCTTCTTCCCGGCCCTGTCGCTGGGGCCGATTGTCGAGCACTTTATGATGGCCGTGGGCAAGACCTTCTAACGGCGGGTGGCCAATGGCTGATAGCTGCCTGCCGCTTGCTGCCTGCTGTTCCTGGAGGAGTAGCTATGTCTGATCGCGCGACTCGAGTCTCGCTGTTCGAGCCGTCCATTGTACGGCGCGCCGTGCGCGACTCGGTGATCAAGTTGAACCCGCTGACCCTGTGGCGCAACCCGGTCATGCTGGTCGTCGAGGTCGTCGCCGTCGTGACGACGATTCTCCTGGGGCGCGAGCTGGTCGCCCCCACGGGTGAGGGCGCCCCCTTCATCGGCCAGATTGCCGCCTGGCTGTGGTTCACCGTCCTGTTCGCCAACTTCGCCGAGGCGATGGCCGAGGGGCGCGGCAAGGCCCAGGCCGACACGCTGCGCAAGACCAAGACCCAGACCCTCGCTAAGCGCCTGTGCAGCGCCGACGCCGACGACTACGAGACGGTCCCGGCCACCAACCTGCGCAAGGGCGATGTGGTCCTGGTCGAGGCGGGCGACACCATCCCCGGCGATGGCGACGTCATCGAGGGCGTCGCCTCGGTGGACGAGTCGGCCATCACCGGCGAGTCGGCCCCCGTCATCCGCGAGAGCGGTGGCGACCGCTCGGCGGTCACGGGCGGCACCCGCGTCCTGTCCGACTGGATCAAGGTCCGCATCACCTCGAACCCGGGCGAGACGTTCCTCGACCGCATGATCACCCTGGTCGAAGGCGCGCAGCGCCAGAAGACGCCCAACGAGATCGCCCTCAGCATCCTCCTGTCGGGCCTGACCATCATCTTCCTGCTGGCGACGGCGACCGTCCTGCCCTTCTCGGTCTACGCGGGCGGGGCGGTATCGGTGACGGTTCTCATCGCCCTGCTGGTCACGCTCATCCCGACGACCATCGGTGGCCTGTTATCGGCCATCGGCATCGCCGGCATGGACCGCCTGGTGCAGCACAACGTCCTGGCCATGTCGGGCCGCGCCGTCGAGGCGGCCGGCGACGTGGACACGCTGCTGCTGGACAAGACCGGCACCATCACGCTGGGCAACCGCATGGCAGATGAGTTCCTGCCCATGCCTGGTGTCACCGAGACCGAGCTGGCCGACGCGGCTCAGTTGTCGTCGCTGAGTGACGAGACGCCTGAAGGGCGCTCCATCGTCGTGCTGGCGAAGGAGAAGTACGGCCTGCGCGGGCGCGAGGTGGCCGAGCGCCACGCCCACTTCATCCCCTTCACGGCCCAGACCCGCATGAGCGGGGTCAACCTGAATGGGACGCAGATTCGCAAGGGCGCGACCGATGCCATCCTGGGCTTCGTGGGCAGCCAGAACGGCGGGCACGCTATCCCGCCGCGTGAGTTGCAGGCGACGGTGGAGCGCATCGCCAAGGCCGGCGGCACGCCCCTCGTCGTCGCCCGCAACGACCGTGTCCTAGGCGTCATCTACCTCAAGGATATCGTCAAGGGCGGCATGCGCGAGCGCTTCGCCGAGCTGCGCCACATGGGCATCCGCACCGTCATGATCACCGGCGACAATCCATTGACCGCCGCCGCCATCGCCGCCGAGGCCGGGGTGGACGACTTCCTGGCCGAGGCGACGCCCGAGGACAAGCTCAAGCTCATCCGCGCCGAGCAGGCGCAGGGCAAGCTGGTCGCCATGACGGGCGACGGCACCAACGACGCGCCGGCGCTGGCCCAGGCCGACGTCGGCGTGGCGATGAACACGGGCACATCGGCGGCGAAGGAAGCCGGCAACATGGTCGATCTCGACTCCAACCCGACCAAGCTCATCGAGATCGTCGGCATCGGCAAGCAGTTGCTGAT
>CAZLBQ010000663.1:0-3153 GCA_964557745.1 uncultured Anaerolineales bacterium | reverse complement strand
CTCGGCGGCCTGGTCGGCCAGGGCCTGGTTATACATAAGTTCTCCTATTGCGGATTGCGTAGCGCGTATCTCGGACAGAAAAATACGAAATACGCACTACGCAATACGAACGCAAAAGCCGCTCCCCCTCAGCAGGGCAGCGGCCTAAACAAGCCATAGGTCGCCCTTCCCTGCGCTGGCATGATCCAGATCAGGTTCATGGGGTCGGACACTATGGCGATGGAGGTAGGAGGTAATCAGTAGTCGGTAGTCAGTAATTGGTATGAAGTAGTCGTTACTGATTACTGGCTACTGACTACTTCCTACTGACTACTGATTACTGACTACTCTGTACTCTCTACTCCGTCCGGGTGTCCCTCTCAGCCTGGCTTAACCAGACTCCCCCAGGGCAACGGTATAACCGTTGTCAAGGAAAGTATAGGACGATGAGGGTGACCTGTCAATTGCTGCATGGAAGGTTGGCAGGGCGATTGCATCAAAAGTGGACGGGAGGACAAAACAGGGTAAGCTGTGGGGAGCCATCGCCGACCTAGCAGGAGATCGCCATGCCTGACCCGACCGCTGACCTGAAGCACCACTTTCGGGCCGTCCGCGACCCACGCATCGAGCGGAGTAAAGAGCATCGGCTGCTGGATATCATCGTGATTGCCATTTGTGGTACCATCGCGGGGGCCAATAGCTGGGTGGACATTGCTGAATGGGGTAGCAGTCATCGAGCCTGGCTGGAGAGGTTTCTGGACCTGCCTCACGGCATTCCCTCCCATGACACCTTCGGGCGGGTCTTCGCCCGCCTTGCCCCCCAGCAGTTCCAGGCGGCGTTCGGGGCCTGGGTGGCGACGGTGGCGAGCTTGACGGCGGGCCAGGTGGTGGCGGTGGATGGGAAGCTGGCGCGAGGCTCGTATGACACGCATCACGGCCACGCCGCGCGACGAATGATTAGCGCCTGGGCGACCCACAATCGGCTGGTGCTGGGTCAACGCCGTGTCGAAGCCGACAGTAACGAGATTGAGGCGGTGCCTGAACTGCTCAAGCTGCTGGCCCTCAAGGGCTGCCTCGTGACCCTCGATGCCATGGGCTGCCAGACCGAGATTGCTCAAACCATTGTCGACCAGGGGGCTGACTACATCCTAGCCGTCAAAGACAATCAGCCCACGCTCGCGGCAGACCTGACGGATTTGTTCGAGCGCCGCAGCACGTCCGACTGGGCGACGTGGCAGACTGACTATCATCGCTCGGTGTCCAAAGGCCACGGTCGGCTGGAGATCCGCGAGGTCTGGATGGTCACCGACCCTGACTGGCTCAGCTATCTCAACCCCAAGCAGCGCTGGCCTAACCTACATGCGGTGGTGTTGGTACGGGCCGAGCGTCATATTGGAGCTAAGGTCGAAGTCGGCCACCATTACTTCATCACCTCCTTGACGACGCCAGCCCAGCGGCTGGGACGGGCGATCCGCCGCCATTGGCGGATCGAAAACAGCCTGCATTGGGTGTTGGACGTGAGTTTTCGCGAAGATGACAGTCGCGTCCGTGTGGGGCATGGCCCAGAGAACTTGGTGGTGCTACGCCCTATCGCCCTCAATCTACTCCAACGCGAGAAGACGGCCAAGCGCGGCATTCACGGCAAGCGTCTCAAGGCCGCCTGGGACACCGACTATCTCCTTAAGGTCTTGACCCCCTGACCTCTTTTGATGCAATCGCCCTGGCCACATTAACCCCTCCCGACCCCAGACCTTGTTTTCGTTATCCTAGATAGAGACGATGTCGTCTCGCCCTGACGTGCCACCGCGTTGCGCGCCCGTTGTTTTTGTGATGACCGCCGCGGCAGCCCTGCGCTGTCGCCGAACGAAAACAACGCGGAGGACACATGCCAGGGAACAATCGGGCGAACGGTCAGTGCCGAAAGAACGGTATGCGCGCGCCTCAGGCAGGTTGGGCGGGAGCCTGGTTCCGTCAGGCGGTGGCAGCCCTGCACCGCGAAGTCACGGGCCGCGATAATCCCCGCGTCACGGACGCCCTCGTCGCCTACGCCACTCAGCCGGCGCTCTGGGCCGCGCTGTGCGGGCGGAGCGACCGCCAGGCGGCCGTGCGCGACGTGGTCGTGCGCCGAGGCCTCGAGCTCGTCTACACCTGTGGCGAGCAGGCGCTCGACGAGCTGTCTCGGACACTCGTCACCCACACCCTCGCCCTGATCCAGACCAGGGCGGAGGCCGAAGCCCAACGCCATGGCCTGGACCCGCTGGATGCGGATGACCGGCTGCTCATCGAGCTGACCGAGCAACTGGCGCAGCATACGTTGCGCAAGCCGCTGCTCGCTCACATCCACTTCCGGCTGCGCCGTCCGGAAGATCCGGTGCGGGAATTCATGCAGAAGGTCCAGTACCTGGTCGCCCGGACGGCGCTGAGCGAGCCGTTCGTCGCCTTCGTCCAGACCGTCCCGCTGCCAGCCGAGTTCCGGGCCTGCCTGCGCGAGCTGGCGAGCGGCGCCGATGCCCAGAAGACGGACGACCGACTGGCCGCCGAGTTCCGGGCGCGGCTCCTGGCCCTGGCGCGCGGCGCGAAGGAGAGCGAGGTCCGCCTTCATCCCGAAGCGGTGGTGCGCTTCTTCGCCCTGCCCGCGACGGTGGAGTTCGTCAAGAGCTTCGCCGACCGCGTCCAGACCGCCCGTGCCCTCTACGCGGCTGACGACTACGCGGATATCGCGTGGCACGGCCACCGCAAGCCGCAGTGCACTATGCGCTCCGGCTTCCTGGACCGGGCGCTGGCCCAGATCGAGGCGCGCTACCACCTCGCACTGGATAGCGGCGACAGCGACCGCCACGAACTCACGGCGGACCAGGCGACGGTGGACGACCCGACCGAAAGGCTGCCCCTCGAACCGACCACTAGCCTGCCCGCCTGGATCACCCGCACCGCGCTTGGAGCCGCGCCAGACGACCCGGTCTGGCGCGCCAACAAGCTCCTCTTCGTCGACGGGCTGTCGCCGGAGACCATCCTGGCCGGCAGGTTGGCGTCGCCCGAGGCGCTGAACGAGGCGCAGGTGCGCATGCAGGCGCTCGTCGCCAACCCGCAGGTGATGGAGGCCTGGGAGGCGGCCATCACTCACTAGGGAGCTACGGCTCCCACGGAGGACCAGCCATGGGAGCCTATCCCCAC
>CAZLBQ010000662.1:0-3157 GCA_964557745.1 uncultured Anaerolineales bacterium | reverse complement strand
AAATATTCGGCTTCGGCCAAAGCCTTCATTTCCGGATCGCCAGCGCCATCGTCCTCCTCCTCATCCTGGGCGCGTCGGCCTACCTGGGCGGCTGGTGGTACTTTGGCATCGTCATCGTGGCCGGCGTGCTGGGCGTCTATGAGTTCAACACCGTCCTGCGGCACGCCGGTTTCGTTCCCTGGCAGCCGCTGCTCTACGCCCTGCCCCTGACCCTGGTGCTGGCGGCCCAATTCCTGCGGCTGACCCTCGAAGCGCCCATCCTCGCCGCCGCCCTCATCGCCGTCTCGGCCTGGCAGTTGTCGCTGCCCGACAACAAGCGCTCGCTGCCCAACTGGGCGCTGACCGTTGTGCCGGGCCTGTATCTTGGCTGGCTGGGGGCGGATGCGCTGCTGATTCGCAGCGCGCCGCAGGGCTGGCAGTGGACGCTGTTCCTGTTTCTGATTGTCTTCGCCACGGACACGGCGGCTTACTTCGGCGGGCGGGCCTTTGGCCGCTCCCCCTTCGCGCCGACCATCAGCCCCAAGAAGACGTGGGAGGGGGCGCTGATCGGATGGGCCTATGCCACCTTTCTGGCCGTGGGCTTGGCGCGCTTTTTGCAGCTACCCGTACCACCCGTGGCAGCGCTCCTGCTCGGCTTGGTGACGAGCGTCGTATCCACCATCGGCGACCTGACCATGTCCTATGTCAAGCGTCAGGGTCACGTCAAGGACGCGAGCCACCTCATCCCCGGCCACGGCGGCATCCTGGACCGCCTCGATAGCATTCTCCCTGCCGCCGCCGTCGTCTACACGTACATCGCGTTCTTCCTGCCCTAGCGTTCCGTCGGGGTTCCAACGCGGTTCGCGACGGACCCCAGGCGTCTCGGCCTATCGCTATGTTCTCGTCCTTCGGCATCACCTTCGTCGGCCTGCTGGCCCGCCTCAACCTCGTTCTCTCGTCGGCGACGGTCATTGTCGCCTTCTCCCTCCTGGCCTACCTGCTGGTCCATAACTTCCGCAACCCCGTGGCGCGGACCTTCTGCCTGCTGCTGGCGTTTGTGACCATCGTCTACGCTGGCGACGTGTTTCTCGACGCCGTCATGGTGACAGAGGTCGCCCCGATACGCTTCTGGCTGCGCTTCCAGTGGTTGGGTATCGCCTTCGTTCCGGCCGCCTATCTCCACTTCTCCGATACGCTGCTGCGCACGACCAACTCGTTCTCCACACTGCGGCGCTGGCTGGTCGCGCTGGCCTACCTGACGGGCGGCGTCTCGCTGGCCCTGGTCCTCTTCACACCCTATTTGGTCAGCGGCGTGGCCGTCAACCCCGTCAACCCGCTGGCCGCGCACTTCGAGGCAGGCCCCGTCTTCTGGCCCTTCGCGCTGTTCTTCTTTGTCACCTCGGCCAGCGGGGCGTTCAACGTCGTGCGAGCACGCAACCGCAGCCTGACGCCAACCTCTCGGCGGCGCATGAGCTACGTCCTGGCCTCCATCGCCGCGCCGCTTAGCGTCTTCCCCTACCTGATGCTGACCTCGCCGGTCATCGATATTCCCGGCCACCCGCTCATCTTCGGCTTGCTGGCCGCCGCCGCCAACATCGCCATCACCTGGATGATCACCTTCATGGCCTACGGTGTCGCCTATCAAGGGGTGTTGATCTCCGACCGCGCGGTCAAGCGCAACCTGATTAAGTACCTGCTCCAGGCCCCCATCCTCGGCTCGTTTGTGATCCTGGCGATGCTCCTTGTGCCGCCCGTGGAGCGCATTCTCGGCCTGCCCCGCGACACGGTCCTCATCTTCGCCGTCGTGATTGGCATTGTGGCGTTTCAGTTGTTCGTCAGCGTCAGCCGTCCGCTGGTCGACCGCGTCATCTTCTGGGGCGACTGGAAGGAGGTCCACTGGCTGCGTCGCCTGGATGAGCGCCTCCTGACCAGCAGCGACCTGCGCCAGTTGCTTGAGAATATCCTGTCGTCCATCTGCGACGTGCTCCGCGTTCAGGAGGGCTTTGTCGCCGTTACCCAGGAGGGTCGCCTCAGCCTCGATACGGCCACCATCCCGGCTGAGCGCGCCCAGGCCAGCCTGGACGCGCTGGACGAGAACGCGCTGGCGGCGCTCGAAGAGGGCGCGCCCGTAGAGCGGGGTGGCTACTGGATTGTACCGCTGCGGGGGACGGAGACGTCGGAAGGCGAGCGGCCCTTCCTCGGCGCGTTGGGGGTGGCGCGCAACCCGGCGACGCTCACCGACCGCGAGCGGTCAGCCCTGGTGGACTTGATCGAGCAGGCCGAGCGGGCGATGGAAGACCGACGCTTGCAGCAGAGTGTCTTTCGCGTCGTCAGGCAGTTGGAGACGGAGATCGAGACCCTCCAGCGCGCCCGCAGCCAGATGCGGTACAAGGACTCGCCGCCCCTCGACGGCGACGCCTTCCCCATCGACTCGCCCGACTTTGTCGGCTGGGTCCGCGACGCGCTAAGCCACTACTGGGGCGGCCCGAAGCTCGCCAACAGCACGCTGCTGCGTCTGCAGGTCGTCCGCCAGACGTTGCAGAGTGACAACAATCCGGCCCGCGCCATGCGCGCCGTCCTAGACGAAGCGATGGCGCGCCTCAAGCCCGAAGGCCAGCCGTCACTGTCCTCGGTGGATTGGACACTGTACAACATTCTGGAGATGAAGTTCGTGAAGGGGCAGCGGACACGTGACATCGCGGCGCGACTGGCGATGAGCGAGTCGGACCTCTACCGCAAGCAACGCGTCGCCATCGAGCAGGTAGCCCAGCAGATTGCCACCATGGAAGCGGCCAAGGGCAACGGAGCGGAGAATAAGGCCCTCTAGACAGCCAAAAGCCACTCCCACGTCAGGTGAGGAGAGGCCTCCGGCCAGGAGACGCGAATGGTCAGCTAGCACCCACCCGGTCTCATTCGCGCGCTTCCGACCAACAGCGATGACTACGTCGTCGACTTTTCCCCTTGCCGCTGGGCGCGGCGGTCCCGCTCTTCTTGCTTCAACTGCTGCGTGCGGAACGCCACATAGGACTTGATTTCTTCTTCGAGCAACTCACGGCCACGCGGGCTAAGCTCCTTGTCATGCAACGCATTGGCGACGACCTGGATGACCGGGTGGGTCATGGAGACACCGGAGCTGTTGAGCAGCCGCTCCAGATCGCCCTCTGGCAGATGCTGGGCG
>CAZLBQ010000661.1:0-3164 GCA_964557745.1 uncultured Anaerolineales bacterium | reverse complement strand
GCCGGGTACTCAACCCACGAGCGGGTCTGGGCGCGGCCACCACTAGAAATCGTCGGTATGTGGGGTGGCTTGCAGGGCGACGGCGTCAAGACCGTCCTGCCGCGCGAGGCCCACGCCAAGATCGTCTGCCGGCTGGTCACCGCCCAGGACCCGTCGCGGGTTCTTGACCTCATCGCGGCCCACGTCGCCAGCCACACGCCGCCGGGAGTCAAGGCCAGTGTGCAGCGGATGGCCTTCCGCGGCAACCCGTACCTCATGCCCGCCGACCATCCGGGCAACGAGATCGCGCGGGCGGTCCTGGTCGAGGAGTATGGCCGCGAGCCGTACTACATTCGGACCGGCGGTAGCGTGCCCGTGACTGATGTGTTCCTACGCAACCTGGGCGCGTACTCGCTGTCGTTTGCCTTCGGCCTCAACGACGAGCAGTTCCACGCCCCCGACGAGTTCTTCCGCCTGGCGAGCTTCGAGCGCGGCCAGGCCGCCTACTGCAAGCTGCTGGAGAGGCTCGGCGCGGCGTAAGCGAAGCGAATTGGTCCATCTCTGCCACCCGTGACACGCCCCGTCCGCCTTCCTGGCCTCACCCCGCGCACCCGTGACGGCGTCACTCTGGTCGCGCTGGCCCTCGTCCCCTTCCTGCTGTTCTGGGAGGAGACGCTAGGCCGGCGCGTCTTCTACCACCACGACCTGCAATACTACTTCCTGCCCTACCACAAGCTGGTCGTGGACATCACGCGCCAGGGCTGGCCGCCGCTGTGGAACCCCTACGCGTTTAGCGGCATCCCGCTGCTGGGCGACGGCCAGACGGCCATCTTCTACCCGCCCTCCTGGCTGTTCTGGCTCTTCCCCGCCTGGCACGCCCTGACCCTGTCCATCCTGGTCCACTTCAGCCTGGCGGGCGTCGGCATGTTCCTCTATGTGCGCCGCATCGGCCTGGGCTACCTGGCGGCGCTGGTCGCGGCGCTGGCGTTCATGGGCAACGGCTTCCTGGTTGCCCACCTCGTCCACGCCTCCATCATGGCCGGCGCGGCGCTCATCCCCTTGCTGTTCTGGGGCGTCGAGCGCTGGTTACAAGCGCCCACGCCAGGGCGGTTCGTCCTGGCCGCCGCCCTCATCGGCCTCCAGGCCCTGGCGGGCCACCCGCAGACGCCGGTCTATACGGCCGTCGCGTTGGGTCTGTACGTCCTGGTCACGCAACTCGCCACGCGCCCCGGCCTGCGCCCCATCATCGTTCGCCTGACCCAGTTCGCCCTGCTCTACGGCGTCGGCTACAGCCTGGCCGCCGTCCAGCTTGTCCCCTGGATCGACTTCGCCCGCTTCTCGCCCCGCGCCGCCGCCGCCAGCTACGATCTCGTCACGGTGCAATCCCTGGTCGACTATGACTGGCTGCTGCTGCTGTTCCCCTACGGCTTTGGCGGTCTGGTCACGTCGTGGCGGCAATCGCTGCCTGCCTTCGACCTGCTCGTCTACACCTGGGAGCGCCTGGTCTACGTCGGCATCCTGCCTCTGGCGTTGGCATTGGTCGGTCTGTTCGACCTCCGCCGCCACTGGCGGGCGGCGCGTGCGACGGCCACACCGGAGATCGACGTGCGGGCGTCACGGCTCATCGCTCTCGCTGTCGTCCTCGTCGTCATGCTGCTCGTGGCGGCGGGACGCGGCACGCCGTTCGGCCCCGTCGTCTACGCGCTGCCGGTCATCGGCAAGCTGCGCGCCTACGCCCGCGCCGGGGCCGTCGTGTGCTTCGCCCTGGCCGCGCTGGCGGCCTACGGCGTCGAGCGGCTGGCGTCACGCGAGAAGACGCGCCGCTGGGACCGCGTCCCGCTCGTGGCGGGCCTGCTCGTCCTGGGCGTGACTGTCGCGGGGCTGCTGGTCATGAACGTCCTCCGCCCCGCCTTCCTCAGCGTCCCCACCGACCCCTGGCTGCGCGTGCTACTCGACCAGGGGCTCCGCCTCGACCAGGCCAACGCCACCGTCCCCCTAGCTCTAGCCTCCGCTAGCCTGGTCCTGCTCCTGTGGGCGAGCCGGGGCCTGAACCAGGTCAACGCCGTCTTGATGGTGGCGCTGGTGGCGCTGGATACGCTGGGCCTGGCGGCCACCTTCAACCCGACGCTCAGCCCCGTTGGGCTGGACGCCACGCCGCCCAGCGTCGCCTTTCTGCGCCAGGACCCCAGCGCTTACCGCGTCGCCGTGTTTGTCGAGAACGACCGCCTGATGCCCACCGTTGCCCAGAACCAGCTCGCCATCAGTTGGGCGCTGGCCTATGGCATCGAGGATGTCAACGGCTTCAACTCGCTCCAGCCGCGCCGCTACACCGACTTCCTGTTTGGCATGGCGCAGGAGGATGTCTCGTATGGCTTCCTCCACGACCCACGCCTCGTCCAGCCAGGCGACCACCGGCTGACCCTGCTCAACGTCAAGTACGTCCTGGTCCAACCGGACTCGCCGGTGCGGCCCGACCCCAGTTGGCGCGAGGTGTACCGCGACACCACCATCACGGTCTACCAGAACCCGGAAGACTACGGGCGGGTCCTCTTCGCCGACAGCGTGGCGGTCGACGCCGACCCCCAGGGCATCCTGCGCCGCGTCACGGCGGCCGACTTCCAGCCCCAGCGCCAGTCGTGGCTGGAGGCCGACCTGGACGCGGCAGCGCTCGAGCGGCTCGGGCGCGGCGAGAGAGCCGAGGTCAGCGCCGAGCGCCTCGCGCCCCATGAGTGGCGCCTCCGGACTGAGACGACAGGGGAGCGGCTGCTCGTGCTCAGCGAGATGTGGTTTCCCGGCTGGGAGGCCGAGGCGGTGGACGACGCCACGGGCCAACGATTGGCGGTCCCGGTCTATCGGACTAACTACCTGTTCCAGGGCCTGGTCGTCCCGCCGGGCCGCCAGACGATCCACCTCGTCTACCGCCCGCGCTCGGTCTGGCTCGGCGCGCTGGTCAGCGGCCTCACCGTTCTCGGCTGCGCCCTGGCGTTGCGCAAGCGCGGCGCGCGAACCTAGTTTTCCGTGCTGTTCTGCGCACTCCGTGATCCAGAGTGTCCTGAGCGGTCGACGACCGGCGGATGCTTAAGGCAGAACGGACGGCGCGGGATAGGGGGCTAGCGTATTGACAGCCCCCGACGTTAAGCCTGAGAGCATGCCCGTTCCACCAACCCCCCGAGACGTACCGAACC
>CAZLBQ010000660.1:0-3180 GCA_964557745.1 uncultured Anaerolineales bacterium | reverse complement strand
TGATACTGCCATCTCACCCCAGCCTCAAGATTCTCCATATAAACATTGAAGACATCGCCATGACGCGCGACGCGGCTGAGGCTGGCCAACTCCTGGGCGTCGACGTGCTGGATCATATCGTCGTCGCCAAGGGCGGGTTTGTGAGCCTCCGCGAGAACGGCCTTTACACGCCCAAAGGGACACCGACAGTTCATTGAGGAAGGAGATGAGAGGATGCTCCAGACAATCCCTCCGCCCAACGGCGCTCCCTATAGCGTCGAGCAACGCGCCGAACACGCGGGCGAGCGTATCGGCATCGACAGCGGGCAGGTCGAGCGCCTGCCCTTCGACCTATCCGTCATCGACGAGGGCGGGCTGTTCATCAATGTCGACGCGCAGGGCTTCGGTATCCTGGACCGTCGGCTGGACTGGGAGACGCTGGGCATCACGCTGCCGCGCGACGCCCAGATCGCCTTCCGCGCGCCCCGCTACGGCCTGCTCCCCGACGACTGTCGCCTGCCCCTCCTGCGGCCCGCGGCTCGCGCGCACGTGGCGCTGCGTCGGTACTCCTATCGCTTCACGTTGATGGAGACCTTGTTCGAGCAACCGAGCTACCGGTGGATACCCTGGACGGCTTTTGAGCAGTTTGAGGCCGAGTTCAAGGCCGCGCAGGAGGCCCTGCAAGCGGCCAAGGTCCACGTCCTGGACCACTACGAAGCCGTGCGCGAGCGGGTGGTCGCCACCTTCTTGCAGCTGGCGGCTGACTCGGCCCGCCGCCTCCAAGCCACCGGCCACCTCATCCCGGAAGGCTTCCAGGACGCTGTGATCCAGGGCGTCCTGCGCGTCATGCCCACGCCCGACGACGTACGGGACCGTCTGGTCCTGCGCTATCGGGTGGGCGTGCTGCTGTTGGGCAGCGAGATGGCGGCCGAGCAACGCCAGGCGCGCGAGGAGCGCCGCCGGTTGGAGGAGAGTGAGGCAGCGCTGCGGCTGGAGCAACGGCGGCGTGAGGCTCAAGAACGCCTGGTCCAGACCGAGTTCTGGGCCGAGGAGGAGCGCATCCGCCGCCAACTGGCTGCCGAGGCAGAGGAGCGGCGGCGCGAAGCCGAGATCAAGGAGCGCCTGCGGCAGTTGAAGCTGGAGGCGGCGCGTGAGCGGCTCCAGGAAGCGCTCAGCCCGCTGGAGGAGGGGGCGCAGCAGCTGCGCGCTGCGGTGTACGAGGCGGCAACGGCGCTACGTGCCTCGCTCCAGCAGCACCGGACGCTGCCGGGCGGCTCCGTCAAGCGGGTGCGCGAGCTTGGGAGGTGGTTTCGGCTCATGAATTGGCAGTCGGATGAGCAGCTGGCGCAGCTGATTGCCGAGCTGGAGACGCTGGCCAGCAAGCCCAGGGGCAAGGCGCGGCGCGATGTGGGAGCGCTGGACGAGGTCCTGACCGACATCATCAGCCTGTGCTACGCCGATGCCCAGGCACTTGTCGAGCCAAACCGCATGGCCGCCCTCGAACTCTAATGAGGAGGACACTGACATGTCAAAGCCAATGGATGCTAGCCTCGACGCCCTCGTCACCGAGCTCGATATCCTCATCCGCGCCCGCTACGGGCTGATCAGCGTCGCGACGTTTGAGGAAACGCGCTTTCGCCGCCTCATGAACGCCGTGGCCGCGCTCCCCCGTCACAAGGGCAAGGGCCTCTATGTGTGGAGCAGGACGACGGGCTTGCGCCAGGTAGCGGGCGACACGCCCTCCCTTCAGCCCCGCGCCATTCCCGATACCGAAGACCCATTCTCGGTCCTGGACTACATCGGCCAGGCTGACAACGGCCTCTTCGTCCTGTGCGACTTCGGCGTCTACCTCGCGCCCTTTGGGCACGAGGAGTCGCAGCTCGTGCGCCGCCTCCGTGAGTTGGCCTGGGCGATCAAGACGCGGCCCGTCACCGTCCTGTTCGTCGATCCGACCTTTCCTGATCTGCCAGCCCTAGAGAAGGAGGTCAAGCGGGTGGACCTGCCGCTGCCCGACGAGGGCGAAGTCGCCGCTATGCTCGACCTCCACCTGGCGCGGCTGGCCGAGAACCCGGATGTGGGCTTGAGCGTTGATGGGCGCACGCGCGAGCAACTGGTGCAGGCACTCCTGGGTTTGACCGAAACCGAGATCGAGAACGCGCTGGCGAAGGCGGCCATTGCTCAACGCGGCATCGGCCCCTCAGCCCTGCCCCTCATCCTTGACGAGAAGCGCAGTGTCATTCGCCAGAGCGGCTCGCTCACCTACACCCACCCTGAGCCGGCCGATCACCTGGGCGGCTATGCCCACCTGCGCCAGATGCTCCAGGAAGCGGCGGTGACGTTCACGCCGGCGGCGCGGGCGTACGGCGTCGAGCCGATGAAGGGCATGCTCCTGGTCGGGCTACCGGGCACGGGCAAAGACCTGACCAAGCGCATCGCCTCGTCCATCCTGGGGCGGCCCCTCCTCGATCTCGACATGGCGGCGGTGATGGGCGAGGGCGGCGGGGTCATCGGCTCGGCGGCGGTGAGCATCAAGCGGGCGCTGGCGATTGCCACGACGCTGAAGGCGGTCCTCGGTCTCAGCGAGTACGAAAAGGCCGTCGGTGGCCTGCAGTCGTCGGCCCGGTCGGACGGCGGCGAGACGGCGCGCACCATCGCGTTTCTGCTCAACTGGCTCCAGGAGCAGCAGGACGTGTTCGTGGTGGCGACGGCCAACGACGTGCGGCAGCTGGCGCCGGAGCAGGTGCGGCAGGGCCGATTCTCCCACGTGGTGTTCGTGGACCTCCCCACCGTCGAGGATCGGGCGGCCATCTTTGGGGTACACCTGGCGAAGCGCGGCCGCGATCCTCAGAGCTTCCATCTCGACGGGTTAGCGGCAGCGGCCGACGGCTTCTCAGGGGCCGAGATCGAGGCGGCGGTCAAGGCGGCGCTGCTGGATGCCTTCATGGACGGGCAGCGCGAGCTGGCGACGACGGACATCCTCAAGCGGGTGCATTCCATCCGCCCGACGTCCGAGGTCAAGCGCGAGGAGATCGAAGAATTGCGCAAGTGGGCGCGCGAGCACCTGGCCGTGGATGCCGTACGCGTCCAACCGGTCCCCAGCGGCGAACGCTTTATGGAGTTCTAGCCGGACGACCAAAGACCAAGGACCAAGGACCAGGGGTCAGACCAATAGAGCATAGCACACGTGCTCGAAGTCAATCT
>CAZLBQ010000659.1:0-3190 GCA_964557745.1 uncultured Anaerolineales bacterium | reverse complement strand
CGGCGATACAAACGTTCACCTAGTGCGGTCCATATTGGACGAGGTATTCGGATCTGACAACTTCGTTAGCGAAGTAGTCATCCAGAAAACAAGCGGACAAGATCAAGAGACTATTGATAATGTGTGCGATTTCTTGATTTGGTATGCCAAAGAGAAACCGAGCATGAAGTATCGCCAGCTATTCCTGGCCAAATATTGGGGAGAGAAAGGCGCCTCATCATCACACTATAACCGCGGCCAACTGCCAGATGGTAGACGCGGCGAAGTAAAAGCGCTTGAGCGTGAGTTTCCAGGCCGGCAGATCGACGTCTACACCCATGAGGATCTCTCGTCGCGCGGCGCAGGTGGTGACACAGTGTTTCCGTTCAAGATGAATGGCGAGACACATATACCAGCGCGAGGCCGGCACTGGAGAACGCATCAAATCGGAATGCAGCGACTGCTGTTGGCTAATCGAATTGAAAAGCTCAGCAGCCTACCCAGGTATGTTAGATTCTTGAAGGATTTCGACCTATTCCAGTTAACCAACATGTGGTCCGATGTGTCGGCAGGTGATCCCACACGACGTTATGTAGTGCAGACAAGTCCATTGATAGTTGAGCGCTGCCTCCTCATGACCACGGACCCCGGGGACCTCGTCCTCGACCCGACGTGCGGCAGCGGCACGACCGCCTACGTCGCCGAGGCGTGGGGCCGCCGCTGGATCAGCATAGACACCAGCCGCGTCGCCCTGGCCCTCGCCCGCACCCGTCTCATGGCCGCCCGCTTCCCGTACTACCTCCTCGCCGACTCTCCGGAGGGCGTCAAGAAGGCGGCCGAGCTAAGCGGCCAGTTCCCCGACGCCGCCTCGACCGGCGGCGACATCCGCAAGGGCTTCGTCTACCGGCGCGTTCCCCACGTCACCCTCAAGTCCATCGCCAACAACCCGGACATCCGCGAGGGCATGACGCGCCAGGAGATTGACGCCGCCATCGCCCGCCACGCCGAGATGGAATTGCTCTACGACCAGCCCTACGAGGACAACAAGCGCGTCCGCGTCAGCGGTCCTTTCACCGTCGAGAGCCTGTCGCCCCACCGCGTCCTGGCCGCCGACGAGGAGCGCCCGGCCAGCGAGGCCGACGGCCGACGCGACGCGGCCGGCGAGTACGTCCCGATGATCCTGGACAACCTGCGCAAGGCCGGGGTCCAGAACACCCGGGCCGGCGAGCGCCTGAAGTTCGACCGCCTGGAGCCATACGCCGGGACGTGGATCCACGCCGCCGGCGAGTACACCGACCGCGACGGCAAAGCGCGCCGCGTCGCCGTCCACGTCGGGCCGGAGCATAGCACCGTCGGCCCGGACGCCATCAAGGAAGCGGCGAAGGAAGCCGTCCAGGGCATCGGCTTCGACCTGCTGCTGGTGTGCGGCCTCGCCTTCGACCCCCACGTCTCCGAGGAGGTGCGCCGCTACGGGCGGCTGACCGTCCAGACGGTGCGCATCAACGCCGACCTGACGATGGGCGATGAGGTACTCAAGAAGACGGGCGCGGGCAACCTGTTCATGATCTTCGGCGAGCCGGACATCACCATCACACCCCAGCCCGACGGCCGCCTCGTCGTCACCCTGCGCGGCCTCGACATCTACGACCCGACAACAGGCGAGATTCGCTCCGCCTCCACCGACGACATCGCCTGCTGGTTCGTCGACACGGCGTACAACGGCGAGAGCTTCTTCGTGCGCCACGCCTACTTCACGGGCGCCGACAAGCCCTACGAGCGCCTGCAGCGGACGCTGCGCGCCGACATCGACGAGGCCGCCTGGTCCACCCTGTACGCCACCCAGAGCCGCCCCTTCCCCCGCCCGCCGACGGGCAAGATCGCCGTCAAGGTCATCAACCATTACGGCGACGAGGTGTTGAAGGTGTTCAATACGTCGGGCGCATGAACGCCTGGGGCACGCCTGGGGCATTGCGCCTGGGGCCAATGCGCCAGGCGTGCCCCAGGCTAGAGATGCAAGCCTAAGAGGCTCCATCCTTAGCCCCTTGGGCTTCCATCCCTAGCCCGCCGCTTCGAGTCGGGCGGCCCCGGGGCACGCCGCCTGGGGCTAGAAGCCCCAGGCTAGCAATGCAAGCCTCAGAGGCTTGACGCAAGCCCCTTGGGCTTCCATCCCTAGCCCGACGCTTCGAGCGGCTGGCGACCCGAGCGTTGGGTGTATTCGCACCCCGGCATCATCCCCCCTCGCCCAGCGCGGCCTGGCAGGTGTCCAGCCAGGCGCGCATGGCCCGCAACTGGCCCAGGCGGAACTCGTGGACGAGCCAGTCGAAGACGCCCTCGGCCCGCGCCGCGTCGGCCTGGCGCATCTGCTCTTCCAGCCAGCGGTCCAATTCACGACGCTGCGCCTGTATCAGGTCGTTCGTCGCCCCTGCCCCCAACTGGCGGGCGAAGTAGAGCTTGGCCATAAACTCCAGCCGCAGGTCGCGCCCGCGTTGGACGGGCGAGCGCGTCCAGGCCAGGAAGGCCGCTTCACCCTGGGGCGTGAGGTGGAGCATCTTGCGCGGCGGGCGACTGCCGTGGGCCTCGCTGACGACGGTGATGTAGCCCTCGTCCTCCAGGCGGCCCAGCAGGCGGTAGAGTTGCGCCTCCTTGAGCCGCCACACCAGGCCCAGGTCGTGGGCCTCGGCGAGCCGCTGGTGAAGCTGGTAGCCGTGCATGGGCTGCTGGTACAGGAAGCCCAGCAGGGCGTGCTCGATGGTTAGGGGTTGCTTGAGCAGGGGACTCATAATAAAGCCTCCACGTCACGGCCCAATTCTTCCACCAAAATCTGGCAGATGCAAGATAGCGTAGCGTTGACAAGGCTTGGCTCGTCTGGTATAATGAACCCATACTCATTTTGTGAGTATTCGTGTCGTAAGTTCAGGAGTGTCGATGCCCCTCCGCGCTCTGTTCCTTGTCGTCCTGGTCGCCCTCGCCGCGTGCGCTGGCCCCCGGGCGACTGCGCCCGCGCCACCCACCACCGCGCCGCCGCAAGCGCCGGCCAAGCTGTCGGGCGAGATTAACGTCTTCGCGGCGGCGTCGCTGACGGAGGCATTCAAGGAGATTGGGCAGAATTTTGAGAAGGAAAACCCGGGCACGAAGGTCAACTTCAACTTCGCCGGCTCGCAGCAGTTGGTGCAGCAGATGACGCAGGGCGCGCCCGTCGACGGTTTCGCCT
>CAZLBQ010000658.1:0-3196 GCA_964557745.1 uncultured Anaerolineales bacterium | reverse complement strand
AACGAGAAGGACATTGTAGCCCGCCTGGGGATGTTGGCCCCCCACGCCGACAAGTGGGGCATCCACATCGACGGGCCGCGCTACATGCGCGCCCACGCCTGGGGCCACCTGCTCAATCAGCACTACCTATTGCCCATCGACCGCCTGCAACGCCGTGGACGGCGGCGCGGCGGCCAGGGCGATAGCGCCCCGTATACCCTGCTGAACGAGAATGTGTTCCCCGACGGGGAGAGTCCGCGCCTGTTTAGCTACATTAATGGTGGCGTACCCCTTGATGAAGCCGGCGCGGGATAGGAGTGTCCAACGCGCGGGCCGCCCGTCGCGAGGCGCGTCGGCCTGCTGGTTGTGAGCCTGAGGAGATTTCGTCATGCCTACCCACGACACAAAGACCGATTTCAAGGCCCTGTATGGCCTGCCGTCTAACAAGGTGGTGACCGTCGATGTTCCGCCAATGCAGTTCCTCATGTTGGACGGCATGGGCAACCCGAACACGTCGCCGGAGTACCAGGACGTGCTCCAGGCGCTATACAGTGTGTCCTACACCCTCAAGTTCATGCTCAAGAAGAGTGGGGACGACTTCAAGGTTGGACCGCTCGAAGGACTCTGGTGGGCAGACGACATGGACGCGTTCCTCACTGCTGACAAAGATGTCTGGCAGTGGACAATGATGATCATGCAACCTCCCCAGGTGACCGACGACCTGGTGCGCCGAGCCGTGGAGCAGGCGGCGACAAAGAAGCCGCTGCCGTCTCTCAAAAAGATGCGCTTCGAGAGCTTCCACGAAGGTCTCTGCGCCCAGGTCATGTATGTCGGGCCGTATGCCGAGGAAGGCCCCACCATCCAACGCCTGCACGCCTACATCCACGACAACGGCTATCAGCGGCGGGGAAAGCACCACGAGATCTACCTGGGTGACCCACGTCGGGCCGCGCCGGAGAAACTTAAGACAGTGATCCGCCAGCCCCTGGAACGGGCGCCCGTCGCCCAACCCGTCGTCTGACCGACCCCACCTCCCCAGCCCATCGCACGGTCTGGGGAGGTGTCGAGTTCAAAGAAAGGTGGCCCGCCATGAAGCGATGGATGATCCGCATTGCGACGGGGGTTGTCATCCTGCTCGGCATCGCCGCCATCGTCCTCGCCGCGCAACACGCTTTGACTGAGCGACGGTTAGCCGCCGCCTGGGAGGCTTTGCCCCGCCAACCGCTCCACGACATCGGCACGACCGACACCCTCGAGATCCTGCCGCTCGTCGAAAACGACGCCAACGCCCCGGACCTGCTCACAGAGCCAGGGGTGTCGTATCTGGTGCGCACCGACCATGCGACTATCCTGTTCGACATGGGATTCAACCAGGCAGGGCTGGACCCGCCACCCCTGGCGCAGAATATGCGGCGGCTGGGTGTCCGCCTGGCAGACATCGATGTATTTGTCATCTCGCACCCGCACCCCGACCATATGGGCGGCCTGGGATGGTGGACAAAGGGCAGCTTCGCACCCGATACTACTCAGCCGGACCTAGGCCAACGCGCTATCTACGTACCCAGCGCCATGACCTACCCTGGCGCCGCGCCGGTGGTGCCGCCTGGGCCGACAGTGGTCGCCCCCGGTGTTGTGACACTTGGCCCGCTCCCCATGCGCGACCCATTCCCATCGTCGTTGCTGGGGCGGCTTGGCCCAGAACAGGTGCTCGCGGTCAACGTGCGAGGCAAGGGCGTAGTCCTCATCACCGGCTGCGGCCACCCGACGCTGGAGGGCATGGTGAACTACGCCGATACCGTGCTGGACGAGCCAATTGTCGGGATTGTTGGTGGTCTCCATTACCGGGACACACCGCTGAGCGAGGTTCAGACCCACATCGCCTATCTCAAGCAGTACCCGATGGCGCTCGTCGGTCTCTCTCCCCACGACAGTGGTCCCGACGCCATCGCCGCCTTCCGCGACGCCTTCGGCCCGGCGTATCATGCCGTGCGAGTAGGCGAGATGATTCGCTTTGGCGCCTGAAGAGAGGTTACGCTATGAGCAAAACCCAGCCCTTTGTCCGCATCGCTCTGCCGTTGGCGACGGCCACGTCGGCCTACGCGTTCGGCGTCCGCCCCTGGTTAACGCGCTGGGGCGCGACGGATGAGGAGGTGACGATGCGGCTGCCCGGTGACGACTATGTGCCGCAGCCCCGCAGCCAGGTGACGCGCGCTGTCGCCATCAACGCGCCGCCGTCGGCAATCTGGCCCTGGCTTGTTCAGATGGGGCAGGAGCGCGGCGGCCTCTACAGCTACGACTGGCTGGAGAACCTGCTGGGGTGCGACCTGCACAGCGCCGACCGCATCGTCCCAGAGTGGCAGCGCCTCGCCCTCGGCGACGAGGTCTGGTTGGTGCGCCGCGACTTCGTCGCCCCGCTGCGCTACGTGGTGGCGCGCATCGAACCGGAACGGGCACTCGTCCTACGCACGCCTGGCGACCCGGCCGAGAACATGGCGCAGGGCTTTCCGGACGGCAGTTGGGCCTTTGTCTTGAAACCCACCGGGCCGGCCACGACGCGCCTCAGCGTCCGCTCGCGCAGCGACTACCGCCCGGACATGGCCGGTCTGCTGTTCAATGGCCCCGGCCTGGAACCGTTCCACTTCATCATGGAACGCAAGATGCTGCTGGGCATCAAGGCCCGCGCCGAGCGGCTGTGGCGCGAGGACAAGGGAGCAGAGTCAAGCGGTCCCGGGTCGCTCGCCAGCCTCATCGCCGACAGTTCGAGTTGCATTCCCAAGCCACCGGCAGCATAGAGACACATGCGAAGGAGGACTGTGATGACCGAGCAGAGAGTCTGGACGGAAGAGATCAAAGTGCAGGGCGATGAACTCGTCGCCAAGGTCAAGGAGCTGGTGCACGAGGGCAACGTGCGCCGCTTGACCATCAAGAACGAAGAGGGCAGGACGTTGGTCGAGATTCCCCTCACCGTCGGCGTCATCGGCGCCTTGCTGCTGCCGGTGTGGGCTGCGCTCGGCGCGATTGCGGCGCTCGTCACCGATTGCACTATCTCGGTCGAGAAAGAGACGCCCGCGCCATGAATTTTCTGGATCTGAAGGACATCTCCGAGCGGACGATGGAGCTGGTCAACCCGACCTCGCCGGAGAAGATTCTGAAGGTAGGGCAGGCGTCGCAGAGCGCCGTGTACGCCGGGCCGTGGTGCTTGAGGAAATAACGCCGC
>CAZLBQ010000657.1:0-3197 GCA_964557745.1 uncultured Anaerolineales bacterium | reverse complement strand
ACCGTCACCGTCTTGCCGCGCCGCCGCTTGCGGTCGCGCTCGACGTACACCGTCTGCCCGCCGGGCTTGCCCTCGGCGGCTTTCGGCTGGGGTTCCTCGTGGGACGCCGGGTTCGGGTCGGTGGAGTACACAATCCGCCCGCGCGGTCGGTTCAGTGACATAAGTCCTCAAGCGGTGGACCTCGCCCCTCATCCCCCGTCCCCTTCCCCCACGCGGGGGAAGGGGGGAAGGTCCGGCTCCCCTCTCCCCTCGTGGGAGAGGGGCTGGGGGTGCGGGGCTGGTCTCGTCCCTCGCTCTAGTCTACCACACCGCCCCGCTGCGCGCAAGGCTCACGGCGTGCGGCACGCGCCCGGGTCAATCTGGTCCGGCCCCCAGCAGATGGTCGCCGGAGGCTGGCGGCCCGCCGGGTCCGTCAGCGTCAGGCGGCCGTGGAAGCCGTCGTCGGCGTTGGGCAGCAGCCCGACCGTGCTCCCCCAGTACACATCCCACAGGGCGAAGCGGTCGAGTTGCGTCCGCGTGTTCGTCCCTTGCTGCGTCCACAAGCGAATCGCGTCGCCGTGGCCGACGACCAGGCTGGGGAAGACGTAGCGGTCGCCGCGATTGGTCACCACGGTCCAGCCTGCCATGTCCACGGGGTCGCCGTCGTTGATCAGGTACGACCACTCGATGTCGCACTCCGGGCAGACCCGCGAGCGGAAGATCTGCAGCGGTGAGTCGCGCACCCACGTGAAGTGGACATTGGGCGCGCCCGTCGTCTTGCGCGTCGGCGGCTGCGGCGGCGACAGGCGGACATCGGGCTTGAGATAGGGGACGAGCTTCTCGGCCGTGCCCGCCTGCGCGCACACCTGGAGTTGCACGTCGTCGACGTAGGCGCGCAGTGTCGCGCCCTGGCCGTCGTTGTAGGCGTTGAACCACAGTTGGACCGTCGAGCCGACCCACGCGTTCATCTCAACCGTATACTCCTGCCACTGGCCCGGCGTGGGCTGACCGCGCAGTAGCTTGCTCATGCGCACGCCCTGGGCGCTGTACAGTTCGACGTCCACTTCATCCGTGGTGTCGCCGCCCGTCGAGTACAGCCAGAAGCGCAGCGTGGCCTGCTCGGCGTTGGCCGGAATGGTGACCGGCTGCCACGCGTACGACCAGCTCTCCTGGCTCGCCGCGCCGGTTGGCCCCATGCGCAGGGCGTGGCTGCCGCTGTGCGCCTGCGCCGTGTCGATGCCAGGCGGGTACGGGACACCCGTGATCAACTGCCAGCCGCCCTCACCCTCGAAGCCGCCGTTGGTCACGGCATCCGTGCAGGTCAGCGGCGCAGCCGTCGCGGTCGGGGTAGCGGTCGCCGTCGGCGTGGCCGTCGCCGTCACGGTGGGCTCGACGGGCGTGGCCGTTGGCGTCGCCGTCATGGTCGGCTCGACGGCCAGCGGTGTCGAGGTGGCGGTCATCGTCGCCTCGACCGTCGTCGCCGTCGGCGTGACTGTCATTGTCGGCGCGCTGGTCGTCGCCGTGGCCGTCAGCGTGGGGATCGGCGTCGGGGGCATGACCGGGACGTGGGCCTTGAGCAGCAGCGGTAGGAAGGCGCGGGGAATCTGCAGGCCCGGCGTCGTGGTCGGGACGGGCGTGTTCGTGGGGCCGCGCGTGCTCGTCGGCTGCGGCGTGACCGTCGCGTAGAGGGTGCTGGTCGGCGTCGGCGTCGCCGTGTCGTCCACGACGGTCAGCGACGCGTCCTCCCAGAACGAGAAGTTATTCTGGACGGCCCACTTGACGCGGCCCCGCGTGTAGACCGTCACGTGGTCGCTCTGGGCGGTGGCGCGGACGCGCAACTGGACAAAGCGGTCGTACGTGCGCTCCCACGACGCCCACACGACGGACGGCGGCGGCGTGCCGGGGATGGCGGGCTGTGCGCCCGTCGGGTCGATGCCGACCGTGATGTCGTACTCGCCATTGCTGTTCGAGCTATCGGGGCGGCACGGCGTGAGGGGCGAGAGGCACGGGTCGTTGCAGTCGCTCGACCACACCTTGACCCACACCGAGAACTCGACGGTCTGACCCGGCTGGACGCCCGACACCGTCTGCCACACGCCGGCGTCGTGGGTGGCGAAGGAGTTGAACATCTTCTGGGACTTCTCACCGTGCAGGATCATGTGGCTGCGTTGCGCCCAGATGTCCTCCGGCAGCCACTCGGGGGCGCGGTACTGGGCGTCGCCCTGGTTGGGGCCCAGGATGTACCAGTTGCGCCAGCCGGGCGCGACGAAGCCCGAGGCGTTGCCTTCGGCGCGCTGCCAGCCGGTGTCGCCTTCGAAGGAGGGGTTGGTGATAAGATTGGCCGCCGTGACCGCGGCCGGGGCGGTGGGCTGCGACGCCGCCGTGACGGCGCCCGCGAGCCAGCCGAGGGGCGCGCTCGCCAGCAGCGCCCATAGGACAAGGCGAGCCACCGTTGGCGTCAGCTGTGACCGCAACGGTGGCGAGAGGGGGGTAAAACGCATGGCACAGTCCTTCTATGAATCTTTTGTGAAGATAGACACTGCACAAGAGAAGACGTAGCGCGTCGCCGCTTGTTACGGTGCCCTGGTCAACGTAGGGCAAACGTCAGCGAGTCGCCAGGGACGACCGCCCCCTGCTGCCTTCTGCCCTCTGCCCCCGCCTTCCGCCTTCCGCCTCCCGCCCCCTGCCGCCCGCCCCCTGACCCCTGCCCCTGACCCCTGTTGTTGTCGACAACCGACACTCGGATTCGCCAAAATAAGTCTTGATTCCGCGTATCTTCCCGGCCCCTCCGTCGTTTATAAGGTCAACAACGCACGTTCATCTCGCCGCGCTACGAATACATAAGATAGGGAGACGGGTATGGAAACGGCTATTGTTATCCTCGCAGTGTCAATGTTACTTGTATGGTGCAACACATTAGGGGCGAAGCGCTCGTAGCGGCGGCGCAGCGTCATGGCGGCACGCTGGGACTCCGCCGGCACGAACTCATCACGATGGGCAAGGCGACTATGGCCTTGCCCATCGTTTTTATCTGAGAAGTGGAATTTAGCGTAGGATTACCGCCTCGCCATGTCGATTCTGCGCCGTCTCAAACGACGATAGTGTGTAACCACTCCGCACCACGAGAAGCGGATGACAACGGTCCAGAATCAGGAGGCAACCATGCAGAAGATTACGACGTTCTTGACGTTCGACAACCAGGCGGAGGAAGCGGTCAA
>CAZLBQ010000656.1:0-3198 GCA_964557745.1 uncultured Anaerolineales bacterium | reverse complement strand
GCCCCAACGGCGAAGCCTACGCCCTCTGGCCCATGAGCGCCGACCAGGTCGAAATGCAAGTGCAAAGCGACGGCCGCGTCCTCTACTTCTACCGCATCGGCAACGATCTGGCCGTCCTGGCGGAAGACAGCGTCTTGCACATCAAGGGCATGGGCAACGGCACCATCGGCCTCTCGCGCCTCGACTACATGCGCGCCAGCGTCGACGAAGCCGCCAACGCCCAGACCGCCGCCAACCGCCTGTTCGCCAACGGCGGCAAACCCACCGGCGTCCTCATGGTGGACCAGGTCCTAAACAAAGATCAGCGCGACCGCATCAAGGCCAACTTCGAAGAACTCGCCAGCGGCAGCACCTCCCGCCTCTTCGTGCTTGAAGCCAACATGAAATACCAGCAGGTCAACCTCAACCCCGCCGACATGGAACTCCTCTCCACCCGCCAATACACGGTTGAAGAAATCTGCCGCTGGTTCGGCGTCCCCCCTGTCATGGTCGGGCACGCCAACGTCACCACCTGGGGCAGCGCCGTGGGCGACATCGTCGACGGCTTCTACAAAACCAACATCGGCCCCGCCCTGGTCAACCTGGGCCAGGCCATCCGCAAGCGCGTGCTGACCTCCGCCCAGCGGGCCCGACACACCGTCGAGCACAGCGCCGACGCCCTGCTGCGCGCCAGCCTCAAGGACCGCGCGGCCATTTACGCCACGCTTACCCAAAACGGCCTCAAGACCCGCAACGAATGCCGGCAGCTCGAAAACGACCCGCCCCTGCCCGGCGGCGACGATCTCACCGCCCAGATAAACCTCGCCCCCCTGGCCCTGCTTGGCAAGATGAAACCCACCGGAGACAGCAATGGAACGCAAGACCCTCTCTCTCAGTGACTGCCAGATCAAAATGGCGGACGACGGTGAAGGCCGCTTTGCCGGCTACGCCAGCGTGTTCGGTGGCGTAGACAGCTACGGCGACACCATCCTGAAGGGCGCATTTGAAGCCACCCTCAAAAAGAACGGCAAGCCCAAGATGTTCGCACAGCACGAAAGCTGGGGCCTGCCCATCGGCAAATGGTTGACCGCCAAGGAAGACGACCATGGCCTCTATGTGGAAGGCGAGTTCACCCCCGGCCTGACCCGTGCCCAGGACACCTATGCCGCCCTCAAGCACGGCACCGTCGATGGCCTCTCCATCGGCTACTGGCTCAAGTCCGGCGACTACGACGAACTGGAAGACGGCGCCAAGCGCATCATTAAGCGCGTCAGCACCCTGGCCGAAGTATCCATCGTCACCTGGCCGGCTGATACCGCAGCCAGGGTAGACCTCACCAGCGTCAAGAGCGCAGTCGAAGGTCTGGAAACCATCCGCGATTTCGAGCGCTTCCTGCGGGATGCAGGCGGCCTCAGCAAAGGGCTCACCGAAGCGCTGGTGAGCCGCGCCAAGATCGTCTTCGGACGGGGGGAACCCGACCCGCAAGCCATCGACGCGAAAGCCCTGGCCGACCTGGAGCACATCCTGCACCGAGCCGCCGCGCGCATCCCGCAGTAAAGCAGCACACACCCCATCCAAGCCCGCCGCCAGCGGGCTTTTTTATTGGAGACACACCATGTCCGACCTGTCCGCCGTCATGAAGGCCGTCGAGGCCATCGAAACCAAACTCGCCGCCTTCGCCGCCAAGGCCGAAGCCGAATACAAGGCCACCGGCAGCGAATCCACCGACACCAAGAACGCCATCGAGGGCCTGGGCCTCAAGCAGCGCGAGCTGGCCGACGAGATCCTGCAACTCAAGCAGCGCGGGGCCACCATGCCCGAAGAAAAGCCCGGCATGACCTCCTGGGGCAAGCAGTTCATCGGCTGCGACGAATACAAGAGCAAGCTCAACCTGCTGGCCCAGGGCATGAAGGTCGGCAACATTGGCTTTGAAGTCAAGAACACCCTCACCGGCAGCGACACCAACGTCGCCCCGGACCGCCGGCCCGGAATTGTCGGCGGCGCCTTCCAGCCCCTGAGCATGGAAACCCTGTTCGCCCACGTCCCCACCACTTCCAACGCCATCGAGTTCACGAAGGAAAACGTGTTCACGAACAGCGCGGCCGAAGCGGCTGAAGGTGCCGCCAAGGCCGAATCCGCTCTGACCTGGACCCTGGTCAACATGCCCATCAGCACCGTGGCCCACTGGATCAAGATCAGCCGCCAACTGGCCGCCGACAACGCCGCCCTGGCCGCCTACGTGGACACCCGCATGCGCTACGGCGTCAATCGCAAGGTGGAAACCCAGCTCGTCAGTGGCGACGGCACCGCGCCCAACATCAGCGGCATCCTGGACACTGGCAACTTTACCGCCCACGGCTACGCCGACGCCAACCTGGGCAGCACCCTGAAAAAGCTGGTGCTGATCCGCAAGATCATCGGCGACCTGGAAGCCGCTGGTTACAACCCTGACGCCATCGTCCTCAACCCCGCTGACTGGGCCCAGGTCGAAATTGACATCTTCACCGCCAACACCAACCTGGTCGCCTTCCGCTACGACGAAATGGGCCGCCCCATGCTCTTCGGTCGCATGGTTGCCACCGCCGTCGGCATGACCAGCGACAATGTGGCCGTCGGCGACTTCGCCCAGGCCGGCACCATCTACGACCGCGAAGGCGTCATCGTCGAGATGTCCGACTCCGACAGCGACAACTTCACCAAGAACCTCATCACCATCCGCGCCGAACGCCGTCTGGCCCTGGCCACCGAACGGCCCGCCGCCATCCGTGCCGGCGACCTCACCCCCGCCTAAGTTCCCACACTCAGGCCAACCCGCCCTTGGCAACAGGGGCGGGTTTTTTCATGGAGCCACCATGGACCAAGTGCAAATCAAGATCACAGCCCCCCAAGTCATCACCGCACGCTACGGCACTCTCAGCAACGGCGACGTGCTCCGCACCGACGCCGCCTTCGCCCGTCACCTGGTCGAGGACTGCGCCGCTGCCAAGTACCTTATTGTCATCGACAACGCCATTGAAACCCCAGATCTTTCCCGCAAAACCAAGCGCCGCGCCAAAAAGGAGACCGCAGAATGACTATTCGTTTTCTGAAACCATGGAACGGCTATCAGCCAGACGCCGTCGTTTCCGGTTTGACCAACGAGGCGGCACTCATCGCAGGCGGATTGGCGTCTGATGATCTGGATGGCGGCAATGATGGCCGAACCTATGAAGCCAAGTT
>CAZLBQ010000655.1:0-3201 GCA_964557745.1 uncultured Anaerolineales bacterium | reverse complement strand
CGACACCGAAGACCGTCCAGGACCGCGCCCGCCCCATCCTGCGCGCCCTGGACGCCCAGCGGCAGTACGATGTGGTCCAACGCCTGGAAGCAGAGGTCGGGCAGCGTGACATGGGCGTGGCCGGGCTGGACCGCACCCTCGAAGCTCTGCGCCAGGGTCAGGCGCTCACGCTCATCGTCGCCGAGGACTACGCCGCGCCCGGCTGGCGCTGCGCGGGCTGCGGCGGGCTGCATGCCGCCGAGGGCCAGGCCGAGGGGCCGTGCCGCGACTGCGCAGGCCGACTCATGCGCGTCGAGGACATCGTGGCCGAGGCGGTCGAGCAGGCGCTGGCTCAGGACGCCGAGGTGCGCGTCATCAGCACGCCGGCTGCCCTCGCCCACCTGCAGCCGTTGGGCAACATCGGCGCGCTGCTCCGCTTCGCCATCCAACCCAAAGAGGAAGCCACCGTCGAGCAAGAGCGTGGGCCGAGCTAAGAGCGTCTGTCAAGACCTGACAGGTTTTCAAAACCTGTCAGGTCTCCGCCCCGTTTTCGACGAGAGCGCAGCATGAACCACCCGTTGTACGGAGTCGTCCAATTCGAAATGGTGGCTGAGTATACCCTGCGGGTGACGTTCAACGATGGGGCGGAACAGGTCATCGACTTCGAGCCTGTCCTGTACGGAGAGGGTTGGGGGCCGCTCCGCGAGCCGAGCCTGTTCCGGCAAGTCACACTCGATCCCATCGCCCGTACCCTCGTCTGGCCCAACGGCGCGGACTTCGATCCCGAAACCCTGCGCCACTGGCCGCAGTACAAGGATGAACTGGCGGCTCGCGCCCAGGCCTGGGCGCATGTGACGGCCTGAAGGAGTTCTCAAAAGAGAACACTCCGGCTTGACATTCCGCACGGATGTGCTATAATATCTTCAGAACACTTGTTCGGGCAAGCATGGCCTTAGGAGGTGCCGAAATGACCCGTGAAGAGTTGCTGGAGCTCGCCCGGCGCACACCCGATGTGGGAATGGCGAAGCACGCGGACTACGTGGATTACCTGGTGCCTGTGGAGACGACGCGCCCCATGCGCGGCGAACTGACGACCGTCGAAGGCGCGTACATGACCGTCGTCGGCAAGCTGGCGATGGCCAACGCCGACCACCGCGCCCAGGGCAAGAAGCTGAATTTTGAGGATCCGGTGGTCCTGGTGGACAACGAAGAGCAGTTGACGCTGATGGTAGTGATGGATAGCGAGATGTATGGCCGACGCCACGGCATCGCCACCTCACGCCGTATCGACGGCAGCGCCGTCGAGCGCGAGTACCCGTGGGAAGTCGCCGAGACGTCGGCCATGGGCCGCGCCCTGACGGCGATGGGCTACGGCGCGCTGGCGGGCGCCGGCCTGGCCTCCGCCGAGGATATGCAGCGCGCTAAGGAGAGCGAGGAGACGCCCACGGCGGCGCCAACGCCTGTATCGACCCCGCCGACGCTCAAGGTCGCCGACAACGGCGCGCGCTACAAGACCGCCGCGACGACCCCCGCCAGCCGCCGGGTGTCGAAGGTCTCGCGCTACCAGCACGACAAGTTGATTGAGCTGTACCGTGACCTCTACGGCGCGGATGACGAGACCGCCGAGGCCGGTGTGGACGCCATGTTCCAGCAGCAGTTTGGCCACGGCGTCGACGAGGCGACCTACAACGAGGGCGCGCACATTACCGCCCGCCTGCTGGCCCTCCAGCGCCAGGCACAGGGCGCCGTCGCCGCGGCCAGCTAAGACAAACGCTCGACGGATAACGCTGCTACAGACGACAAACGCGGATTCAAAATCCTCAGATTCTGGATCCGCGTTTGTCTTGTTTCTGCGCTATCCGCCGGCTCGGCGAGGCCGGTTCAACACGCCCATTACTTCACAAAGCGCTGCAAGTCCTTGTCTAGCTGGGACATGGCGTCGGCGGCGCTCCGCTGCCCCGTCAGCACGCTGTGGACCGCCGTGAAGTACGCCGTCGACACCTCGTTGTAGCGCTCGCCGGAGACAGTCGAGGGGCGCGCCACCGCGCCGCCGCTGAAGACCGGCAGCATGCGGCCATAGAATGGGTTGGCCTTCAGGACATCGGCATCCTTGTACACGTCGGCGACGGTCGGTAGGTTGCTGAGCTTGATGGCCCGCAGCTTCTGAATCTCCGGGCTGGTGGCAAAGCGCACGTAGGCCGCCGCCTCGCGCGGGTACTTGGAGTACTGCGACACGGCCAACTGCCAGCCGCCGAGGGTATCGGCGTTACGCGCGCCGCCCGACGGGACAACGGTGACGTCGAACTTATCCTTGATGGCCGACCCCGCCTCCTGGCCGCGCGAGTAGGCGTAGGGCCAGTTGCGCATGAACGCCGCGTTCCCCGCCTGCCATACGCCGCGCGCGTCCTCTTCCTTGTAGGTGGTGATACCAGGGGGCGAGATGGTCCCGATCCAGCCCTTCGCACGTTCGAGGGCCTTGATCGCGCCGGGGGTGTTCACCTCGACCTTGCCATCGGGCGTGATGATCTGGCCGCCGCCATGCGAGACCTGCCACTCCAGGGCGTCACACGTCAGACCCTCGTAGCGGTCACCCTGCCAGACAAAGCCCCAGAAGGCGTCGTTCCCCGCCTTGCGCTCCCCGTCCTGAATCGTCTTCGCCATCTGCTCCAACTCGTCCCACGTCTTGGGCGCTTCCTTGAAGCCGTACTTCTGGAGCAGGTCAGTGCGGTAGTAGAGGATGCCGGCGTCGGTGAAGTACGGCATCGCTACCAGCTTGCCGTTGACGGTGTTGTTCTGGATGATGGCCGGGAAGTGCTTGGCCAGGTCATCGGCGGGGATATACGTCTTCAGGTCCACCATGTGCTCGCCGACGATACCCGGCCAGATCACGTCCACCTGGTAGATGTCGATGTCGCTCGACTTCGCGCTCAGGAACTGGAGATACTGCGACAGGCGGTCGGTCGAAGACTGGGGGGCCATCATCGGCTCGACCTTGACGCCCGTCTGCTGCTCGAACATCGCCGCGATTTCTTTGTCGACATCGAGCGCCGCCTGCTGCGACGACAGACTGGCCTTGATCGTGACACCCTTCTGCAAGGGCTGCTGGCCGGCTGCCGCCGCCGGTGTCGCGGCGGTGGTCTTGGCTGTGTCGGTGGCTTTGGCGACCGGTGCGCTGGTCGCCGCTGCGGGCGCGGTGGTCGGGGCGGCTGCCTTGGCGGCCTC
>CAZLBQ010000654.1:0-3212 GCA_964557745.1 uncultured Anaerolineales bacterium | reverse complement strand
CGTCGTCGTCCACGCCCAGGACGCGGTGGGGTGACAGGCTCTCGACGGTGAAGGGCCCAGCCACCCGCACCCGCCTGGCGTCGGTGTAGGGCCGGTCGTAGAGGTACTCGTACTCGGCCTTGGCGGCGATGGACGCGTCGATCTCCTTCTGGCGGGCGATGCGCGCCGCCCACCACTCCCTGTGCAGCGTCTTCGCCGCGTCGGGCCACGCCGCGTCGGCCTCGCGCGGAATCTCCCACTCCTGCCAGCTCTTCTTCAAGGCTGTGTTGAGCCGCTCGCGCAGCGGCTCCAGGGTCGCCTGCCACCTGTCCCAGATGACGTCGATCTCGGCGTTGTTGGCGATGGACTTGAGGGTGATGTGAGGCACACGCTCGTAGACGAAGCCCTGCTTGAGGCTGCCGTAGACGGGCTGAGAGGAGGGGACGCCGCGGGTGACGTCGGCCTCCTTGAGCTGACCCTCGCGGGAGTCGGCCAGCAGGTAGTAGGGATAGCGGGCGCCCATCAGGCGGGCGCGGGCCAGGGCCAGGGCGACGCGCGACGTGTCAATGGTGATCCAGCGGCGGCCCCACTGCTCGGCGACATACGCCGTCGTGCCCGAGCCGCAGGTGGGGTCGAGCACCAGGTCGCCCGGGTCGGTGGTCATGAGGATGCAGCGCTGAAGGATTTTTCGGTTGGTTTGGACGACGTAGATTTTGTCGTCCGAGTATCCGCCAGCGCTGGTGTCTTGCCAGAGGTTGTCCATTGGAACGACGGGGAAATCGCGCAACTTGCGAACATAGTAAAGAGTCGTACTTACGTTGATCAGCCGTCTGGCTTTGGTCAGGCGACCTAGCCCTTCTGTAGTTGTCTTCCAGTGCTGGTTAGTGCCGGGAAGAAATGTGCGCCCTTCAAACTGGTAGGGCAACGAACCCTTCGGGGTTGCACCCAGGGATACCAATGTATCCGGTGCGAATATATCAAGCCCCTCTGGTAGCTCGCGTGCCTCGCCTTCCGCAGCCGTAAGCTTTCGGCGAAATCCAGAATTGCTCTCCTCAACCATTCTATAGATTGACGGACGGTCCTCGCCCGTCTTGTCCCGGTACGGCTGTCTGTACTTAATCTGATCCAGCTTTTTGGCATACCAAAGCAGATAATCGGCAACACTAGCAAGTGTTTTGGCCGACTGCCCCCCCGTCTTGCGGAAGGCGACGACCGCGCAGCAATTCTCTTCCCCAAACACCTCATCCATCAGCACCCGTACGCGGTGGACGTTCTCGTCGCCGATCTGGACGAAGACCGAACCCGAGTCGGCCAGCAGGTCGCGGGCGACGGTCAGACGGTCGCGCAGGTAGGTCAGGTAGCTGTGGATGCCGTCGCGCCAGGTGTCGCGGAAGGCGCGTACCTGTTCCGGCTCGCGGGTGATGTGGGCGGCGTTGCCGTCCTTGACGTCGCGGCTCGTCGTGCTCCACTGGAAGTTGGAGTTGAACTTGATGCCGTAGGGCGGGTCGATGTAGATGCACTGAACCTGGCCCCGCAGTCCCTCGCGCTCCGCCAGGCTCGCCATCACCTGCAGCGAGTCGCCCAGGATCATGCGGTTGGTCCAGTTCTGATCGTGCTGGTAGAACTCCGTCTTGTCTACGCCGTCGGGGATGCCGTTGAAGTCGGCGAACAGGTCGAGCTGCTGCTCGACGGGGGGACGGCCGGCCTGGGTCGCCCGCAGCAGGTCGTCGATGAGGACCTTGGGGTGGACCTTCTCCTGGATGTACAGGGGCGGGGCGTGGACGACCAGCTCGCTCCAGTCCTGCTGGTCCTTGCCGCGCCAGACGAGCTGCGGGTCCAGGTCGCGGTTGCGCCGCTCGTAGGCGATGCGGAGCGGGGTCTGCGCCTCGTCGTCGAGGATGGACTGGTACTCGGCGGTGGGGATGTTGCGGCGCGTCGCCTCGGTGTGGCGCAGCGCGGCGACGGTCTTGGAGCTAGCGTTCTTGGCCATGGTCTGCTTTCACTGTGTCGTGGTCGGTGCTTCTTGCTCGCGGCGGTACTGAGCTGCTCGCGGCGGATTGCCAAATCCGCCGCTCGACGCCGCCTGCCCGGGGGGCGCGGGAGTTGGTACTCCCGCGCGAGCGGTAATCGGTGCTCGCGGCGGAGTGCCAACTCCGCTGCTTAACGCGCTGCGGTCACCGTCGTCGCCTCGGACGCGCGGTCGACGTGGCGCTGTACCACGGCGGCGAAGTCATCCTGGATGCGGTACATATCGGTCAGCTCGGCGAAAGCCCACCGCCCGTGCGTCCCCAGGTAGTTGACGCCCGGCACCCAGTAGGTCTCCATGGTCGCCTTCTTGTCCTTGGCGTCCTCGCCGCGGAAGCCTTTGATCTCCACGACCAGGTTGAGCAGGTCGTCCTCGCCGTGCCCGTCGTCGACACGGACGATGAAGTCGGGGAGGTAGCGGCGGGCCTGGGCGCCGTGGCGGTAGGGTACCTCGAAGCCGAGGCCCTGGTTCTTGACGTAGGCGCGCACCCGCTTGTGGCCCTCGACGACCCGGCAGAACTCGGCCTCCCAGTGGCTGTCCAGGACGACCCAGTTGACCTGGCAGCGCCGCGCGTCGGTTTCCCAGCGGCTGGTCTTGGCCGTGATGAAGTTGACGTAGGCCGTCGAGCCGGTAGGGTTGTACGGGTCCAGCAGGGCCTTGATGGGCTGCGTGCCGACCAGGGCGCGGGTAATGCCCGCCGTGATGCGCTCGCAGGCCAGATCCGCCAGCTCCTGGAACATGAGCTGGGCCGGATAGGTGTTCCCCACGCACTGAAGGTAGCCTTCGTCCAGCCACTGCTTGACGATGCGCTTGAGCTGGCCGAACAGGGCGAGCTGCGGGTCGCCGCCGGTATCCCGCCAGCGGGTATACAGGAGCCGCTTGGTCAGGTTCATCACCACCGAGGACATCCGCGTGTCGGCCAGGTGCTCCAGGGTGAGGTCGACGCCCTCGCCGATGAGGCCCTGGTTACGGGTGATGGACGGCCCGACCAGATCGGGCGTCAGGGTCAGCACCGAGTCGGCGGTGAAGACGGCGGTCAGGCGCTCGTTGGGCAGCTCGACCCGGTAGCCCTCGACCCGCGGGAAGGTGATCTCCAGGGCGTCGCGGTCGGGTCGCACCGCCCGCACCTGAACGGTGTCGCGCGGTCGCTGGGGCGGGGCGACGACGGGCTTGGCAGTGAAGTCGAAGGGGATGCCCAGCACGTCGG
>CAZLBQ010000653.1:0-3217 GCA_964557745.1 uncultured Anaerolineales bacterium | reverse complement strand
TCGGTCGGCGGGCTGGCGGGTGGGACGCGGGCGGCCTGGCAGGCCTGCGCGCTGCGCTCCGCCGCCTCGGTCAGCGCCGTCGCGCGCTGCCGCAGCCCATCGGCGGCTGGCCCACTCACCGTTTGCAACAGCGCCAGCGCCGTCTCGCGCTCGCGGCGCATCTCGGCCAGCAGATTGTCCGCCTGCTCAGGATAGGTCGCGCACACGCTCAGGCTCTCACTCAAGCGCGCCTCCGCGCTCTTGAGGGCGCGGTCGGCCTGGGTCAGGGTATCGGCGGGCAGGCGCGCGACAAACGTCTCGACGGCCCGTTTCCAGGGGTAGAGCGGCTGGTCGGGCGCGGCGTGAGCGCTGGCGAATGTGACCCCGCTGAGGGCGGCCACGACGGCCAGGACAAGCATGGCCGCCAGCAGGCCCAGCCGCCGCGCCGTCGTCCAGGCCGGTCGGCGCGGTGTGGTGGGGAAGGGGAGCGGCGCGGGGGCGTGGCCGTTGGCGGCCGGGTGGGCGCCGTTGGTCGCGGGGCTGTGGCCGTTGAGCGCGGGGACGTGGCCGTTGGTGGCTGGCGCGTGGCCGTTGAGGCTAGCCCCCTGCCGCGCCTGGAGGCCCGCCCGCAGCCGCGCCCGCTGACGCGCGAAGCCATCCGTGGACAGCGTCGCGTGGGGGACGGCGTACAGCTCCTGGGCGACGCCCAGCAGCGGGGCCAGCCGCGCGGCGTGCTCCGGATAGCGGGCCAGGCACTCGTCCAGCGCCTCACCACGGTGCAGGGCTTCGATGCAGGCTTCGAGCGCCTCGTCAAACGTCATCATGTGGCCGCCTCTCCACTCAGCGCTCGATAGAGTGCCGCCAGCGCGCGATGCTGCAGGGCCTTGACCGCTCCCTCGGTCCGCCCCAGAACCTTCGCTACCTCCGCGTTGCTCATCTCTTCAAAGAAGCGCAAAATGACCACGTCCTGCTGGTCCTGCGTCAACTGGCTCAGCGCGGACTGCAACCGCGACTGGGTGAGGCTCCGCTCCATCATCTGGATCGGGTGCTCGTCCCCCGTCTCCGGCGTGTCCGCCGCCATCTCGGTGTGTTTGGCTTGCCGACGCAGGTGGTCGATCATGAGATTATGCGCAATCCGATAGAACCAGCCGGAGAAGATGGCCTTCTGGTCGCGCGGACCAATGCGGAAGTTGCCAATATTCTCCATCAGCCGCAGGAACGCTTCCCCGGTCAGGTCCTCCGCGACCTCACGGTCATTCAGCCGGTGGTAGAGGTAGCGGAAAATGGCATGCGCGTACACCTCGTACAGGCGGTCGAACGCTGCCGCGTCGTACGCCTGGGCGCGCTGAATGAGACTGACCATCTCTTCTTCGCTGACCCACTGCGAGTAGCTCGGGTCAGACATGTTCGGGAGCGGCTCCCTGTCAGACATACGTTAGGCCAGTTTAAAGGATACGCGGGGGCTAGAAATGATGCGCGTAGGCATACAGCGCCGGTCCACCCCCCGTGTGGAGAAAGACAACCTGCTCGTGCGGCTTGAACCGCCCGCCCTGGATGAGACCTATCAGTCCCGCGAAGGCCTTGCTCGTATACACCGGGTCCAGGATGACCCCCTCGGTGCGCGCCGCCAGCCGCAATGCCGCCAGGCTGCGCTCCGTCGGGACGCCATACCCCGGCCCAACGTAGTTAGCGTAGAACTCCAAATCGTCGGGCGCGAAGCGCGTCCGCTGCCCCAACAGCGCCGTCGTCCGTTCCGCCAGCCGCAGGATGGAGCGCGGAAAGTCACGCCACAAGCGACCCACGTCAATAGCTATGACGCGCGTGGGTAGGCCCAGGATACGGAAACCCGCCACCAGGCCGGCCGCCGTCGCACCCGTCCCCGCCGCCGTGATGACATAATCGAGCCGCATGGCGCGCGCTTCGGCCTGCTCGGCCAGCTCCTGCGCCGCCGCTGCGTAGCCCAGCGCCCCCAGCGGGTGGAAGCCGCCCACCGGGATGACGTAGCGGCGCGGACCAGCCAGCGGTGGGTAAGCCATCGCCAGCGCCTGCATCAGGCGTATCGACGCCTCGATGGTGCGGTTCGGGTCCGACTTGCCGAGCCAGCCCAAGTATAGCACACGCGCGCCCAGCACCAAGTTTAGGAGTTGATTCCCTTGCTGGTCGCCCGCCGCTGGGTCATCGAACACGACCAGGATAGGCTCCAACCCCAGCTTGCGCGCCGCCATCGCCGTCGCTCGCAGGTGGTTGGACTGCGCGCTACCGGCGAAGGTGACGACGCGCCGCGCCTTGCGGGCTAGGGCATCGGCCATCAAGAACTCCAACGGCCTGATTTTGTTCCCACCGCCCAATCCTGTCAAGTCATCGCGCTTGACCCACAACTGCGGGCCGCCCAGCGCCCGCGTCAACTGGGGCAGGCTCTCCAACTCGGTCGGCAGCCCGCCAAACCTCACCCGTGGGAACTCGTCCAGCTTCACCAACGTCTCCTACGTGACGACGCAGGACGAAGGAGCAGGGACGATGCTGGAGTATTCAGCGTAGGTATCGTCTATCGTCCGTCGTCCATCGTCTAATGTTCCAGCGTCAAACTTGCGCCACTTGTGACAGAGGCTATAATTCGATTGTCAACCCTGTGGAGGCTTTCGTGGACAATCAGCAACTCCCGCCGGAGACGGGCGAGCCGTTCCAGCCGTCCGCCCAGCCCGCGCCCGACCCAGGCGCGCCCCCGGCCTTCAGTATACCCGATTCGACGCCAGCGCCAAGCGCCCCCCCCGCCTGGCCGCCCGCCGCGCCGGCCGCCGCGCCCGGCCAGCCGACGTGGGTCAAGACCCTGTTTGCCCTCTTCTTTGTCGCCTTCGTCGTCGGCGGCCTGTACTTTGGCTACCTCTTCTACGTCACGGTGCGCGAGGTCACGGCGTACTATGCCATGCCCCAGCCGGTCGTCATCCCGACCCAGCCCGCGCCGCCCGTCGCCCAGGGGGCTCAGAGCGCGCCGCCGGTCGTGCCCACGCCCACCGTCCCCCTGCCCCCGACCGCCGAGCCGGACCGCTCCGTGTCCGCCGCGCCGGTCTGGAACCGCAAGGGCCGCACTAACATCCTGCTCCTGGGCACCGACGACGGGCGCGAGTGTGTCGACGGCGTGCCGCGTACCGACACCATCATCCTCGTCAGTATCGACCCCGAGGCCAAGCGCGCCTACATGGTGTCCATCCCGCGTGACCTGTGGGTCGAGATCCCCTCG
>CAZLBQ010000652.1:0-3218 GCA_964557745.1 uncultured Anaerolineales bacterium | reverse complement strand
CTTGGTCACGATGTTCCGCCACGCCTCGGCTGTCAGCGGGCGGGCCTGACGCGTCGGCGCGCCCCGGTCGTGGGCTACGAATACCGGGTCAGCAGCGGCCAGCGCGCCCCGCTGGGCGAGGTATGCCCGTAAGCCCCCCACAGCGGAGCGGGGCAGGGGGCGCGTCACCTGGTCGCCTCCCTTCGGGCGGTACGTCAGCACCACGTCGCCCGCTGGCGTCTCTACCAGGTCGCCGCGACGGATGCCCACTAGCTCAGCGCGGCGGATGCCCGTCGTGAATTCCAAGAGCAACATGGCGTAATCCCGCTGGCCGTCCAACGTGGCGCGGTTGGGTTGGCGGAGTACGGCGGCGGCCTGTTCCCGCGTCAGGGCGACGGCGCGCCCGTAGGGTTCGACGACGGGGCGGGGCACGCCCTGGCACGGGTTGCGGTCGATGAGTCCCGCGTCCTGGGCGTACCGGTAGAACGCACTCAGGGCAGCGAGACGGGCGGCGCGGGTCGCGTCGCTCTTGCCCTCGCGCTCCAGCTGATGGGCATAGCGGGCCACGTCAGCGCGGTCCACTTGCCAGGGGGCCAGGTTGACGGCAGCATAGAAGCGACTGAGGGCGACGGCGTAGGCGCGGCGCGTTCGCTCACTCTTGCGCGTCGCCAGCCATTCGACGGCCAGGCGCTCCCATCGGGCGGCCAGGTCCTGGGCGTCGCCCTGGGCGAGGTCGTACCGGGTAGCGGCGGGGATAATCGCGGCGGGCATTGGCTCAGGCTCCTCTCAGGGCGGCGCGTACCTGGGCGGCGGCCGCCTCTAGGTTCTCCGCCTGGGCTTTCGTCAAGTCGGCGTGTCTCAGGGTATCATGCACGGTTCGCAGCAAGAGCGACGCGGCGGCGGCCAGGTCGGTGCCAGCGGCCAGCGCGGGCGTTTCCTCGCCCGTGGCCTTGCGGATCGCCTCTCTCAGCCAGACACGCCCGCCGCAATTGTTAGGCAGGGCGTCCACTAGGGTATCCTCGCCGACGGCGCGGGCGAGGTTGTCCAGCCACAAGAGCGAGCACACGGCGGCGCGGTAGAGGTCCCACGACGCGGCCAACAGTCGCCCGTTTTCGTGGTCAATCGGGCCGCCCAGCGTAAAGGGCACACTCGCCAGCGCCCAGCCGTTCGGATCGCGGATCGTGCCCTCGTCAAGGGTGTAGGGTCCGGGTGTAGGCATCGGGGTCGCTCCTCTCAGGGCGTATACTCTTTCAGGCGGTACGCGTCGCGTTGGGCGTGAATGTCCTCTGCCAGCCCTTCCTCGCCCCAGTTGATATTGCCCGCGACGGCGGCGGCCAGGTCGGGGTAATGCAGCGGGCCAGCGGCGTGCTGTACGTATCCATCCGTTAAACTGACTTCCACGGCATAGACTTCCCCACTTGTGGCGTGCTGCCATAGCTGGATCGCGGTCGGTGGCTCCGTCAGGCTCAGCGCGTCCTCCGCCTCGGACATGGCGGCGGCCAGGTCCGGGACGCCTTGCCAGTCGGGGACGTTGCCGAACACGGCGGAGTGTAGGCGATCAAGGGCAAGGTACAATGCGGTCGCAAGCTCGGTGTCTGTCATCATGGGTTACGCTCCTCTTTGCAAAGTTTACAGGGGTAGGTTAGCCCGGCGCGTCTACCAGGTCAAGACGCGCCGGGCGTCAGGGCGTCAGGGCGTCAGGACAAACCCGCCGATGCCCAGTTCGGAATTCGTGACGGCGACGAACGCGACGGCGGCCAGCGCCAGCAGAATGAACACGAGCATGATGCTGCTGGCAGCCGCGCCGACGCAGCCCCACGCGCTGCCAGGGTCTAGCGCGTGGGAGTCGCGGGCAAACGAGATCAAGGCGACGGCGATGACGACCACGAACACGAGTTCTACCATGATGCCACCTCCTAGAATGGCGTTTCAGTCTCGGCAGCGAGTCTGCCGTTGGTCACGGGTTGATAGCGCGGGAATGCTCGATTCCATGGGGCCGGGTCCTGCCTGGCCTGGCCGTTCTCGCGTAGGCGGCGCTGGGCGGCCTCGACATCGCCGGCAAAGTACCGGGCGGCCAGCCCATGCAAGCCCAGATGCCCAAGCCACGAATACCAGGAGCGGCCAGCCATAGACCGCTGACAGTGAGGGCAGCAGGCCGGGGGAGTCTTCCTCCCCACGGCCTTCCCACCGGCGCGGCGGGCCTCGATTTGGGCGGGTGTCATGGCTGGCCGTCCTTTCGCGGCTTGCCCTTGCACCACTCTTGCCCGTAGCGCGTCTGACAGCTCCAGAACGTGCCGTTTCCGTCGCGGCGTTGCTTCTTGACCATAGGCTGGCCGCAGCGGTCGCAGATCGCTGCGGGTTCGGCGGGCGCGCTGGCCTGGCCGTTGTGCGGAGCCTGGGCAGCGGGGCGCGGCGCGGCGGGTGTCCAGTGATGCGACAGCAGCCACTTTTCCAGGTCCTGGGCCTGATTCAGCACGTCGCCGACGCGGGCGGCGCGCATGGTCAGAAGATAGTCAAAGCCAGCGGGCGAGACGACCCGAACGTTGATACTGGCCGGTGCCTCAGTGAACGTCGGGGCGGGCGCGGTGCCGTTTACCTGGGTCGTCATGGCTAGCACTCCTCCGACCATTCCTGACGAGGGGCGCGGCGGGCGCGGTCACTCAGCCAGCCACCGGCGGGCGCCCACTCAGCCGCCACGGGCGCGGCCTGGCCGTCGTGGGCCAGGCACAGCGCCTTGATCGCCATCATGTGCTTGCAAGGAACGTTCGGGCGGTGGGTGTGATCGGGGCAGGTGCAAGACCACGTGCCGTTGACGTGGGTCACGACGTAGACGTTCTGGCCGCTGCCCTTCACTGTCCAGATCGTGCCCTCTAGGGTCACGCGGCCTCGAATGAGGTTGTCGGCGCGGTTGCTCAGGTGCTTCTCGACGAGGGCGGCGGCGGCCTCGATACGGCGCGCCAGCTCGGGGCGCTGGGTGGCGGCTTGCTCTAGCTTGGCGGTCAGAGTATGCTTTGTCATGACGGGGAACCTCCATTCCCTTGTCCAGCCCCTGGGCCGTTGGCGCGGTGCCAGGGGCGTTTCTTATCCTAGTGATATTATACCATAAATCCGATAAATCCGTACAATGCTATTCCTACATTTTGCCTACATTTTCGGGCAACGAAAAGCGCCAGTAAGCGGGTTACTGGCGCTTGAACAGTCGTTTCCACCAGGCCAGCGGCGGCCCTGGGCGAGGCAGG